>DAYA01000085.1 GCA_002506705.1 Euryarchaeota archaeon UBA550 | reverse complement strand
ACTGTGTCTTCGCCATGAACAACGTGGAACTGTCCGGTATCGGTGAAATCTGCAACCCATGTCGCCTCTACCTCATGCAGGTCAGCAAGTGCCTCGAACGCGGGTACATCGCTTTCTCGTACTGCAACGGTCATCCTTTCTTGGGATTCAGAAACCAGAATTTCCCAAGACGAAAGGCCTTCTTGCTTTAGTGGAACTTTTCCTAAGTCAATACGGCAACCATTCGTATATTCTGCCATCTCACCAATGCTTGAGGACAGGCCTCCTGCTCCGTTATCTGTGATGCATGTGATGAGTCCTGCATCTCTTGCTTCAAGAATCATGTCAAGCATTTTCTTCTGCGTGATTGGGTCGCCAATTTGTACTGCACTAGATGGAGATTCTTCGGTCAATTCTAGAGAAGAAAATGTTGCACCGTGAATTCCATCATAGCCAACTCTTCCACCGACCATGTAGACTCTGTCGCCTGCTTCTGGATTCTTCACGTGAGATTCTCTGCCATCGGGGAGCTTTCTTGGCATCATACCGATTGTTCCACAATATACCAGTGGTTTTCCGATATACCTGTCATCGAACACAATCGCACCATTCACCGTTGGAATACCGCTTTCATTACCACCGACTCTTACTCCGGCGTGGACTCCTCTTAGTACTCGAGACGGGTGGAATAGATTCTCAGGAAGGTCTCCTTCCCAATCAGGAGGCCCAAAGCAGAATACGTCGGTATTTGCGATAGGTCTTGCACCTAGCCCAGTACCTAGGATGTCTCTATTAACGCCCACAATTCCGGTCATAGCGCCGCCGTAAGGGTCGAGTGCGCTAGGTGAATTGTGAGTCTCTGCCTTCATACACATAGACCATTCATCATCCCATGCAATGACTCCAGAATTGTCGTGGAAAACAGAAAGTAACCAATCAACTTCATCTTTCATTTCCAATGTTGGTTTCATGATGTGGGTCTTGAACAGAGAATCAATCTCGGTGTCTTCGCCTGTTTCTGTATCGACGTGGTGAATATGTGCTGCGAAAATTTTGTGCTTGCAGTGCTCCGACCATGTTTGAGCTAGGCACTCTAATTCTACATCTGTAGGCGCACTCTCTGGCAAGTCCAGTGCCGCTCTTGCAGACCTAACTTCGGGGTCACGGTAGTGTGCTTGAATGGTTTGCATTTCTTCCAAGTTAAGTGCCAGAAGACCTTCCACTGACAGTTTCATCAATTCCTCATCTGAGACCTCTAAGTCAACTGTAGCCGGCGGGGCATAATTGCTAGGTGTGATCGGAGCGTATTCAATCGTCGGGTAATCCTCACCCTTCACCGAATAAAGAGCCCTTTCGATTAACCCGTTGTGTAATTGCTTTGCTAGCCATTCTATTTCCACTCCCTCAGGCACTCCTTCGAAGGCATAGGTAAGGTAAGTGGATACCCTTGCGTCGTCTCCAGCGTCTGGGAAAATTGTCCTGAAACCATCAAGCGCAGCCTTTCCGGGATTATCTGTAACGCCGGGTTTGAAGCCGATTGTGATTACCATATCCGGCTCACTGGAAAACAATTCCTTGTTATTCAAATGGAGAGAATCTGTTGCACTCTCCTCGATGATTGGGTCGGCGAAGACGTCGTCTGCTCTCTCAGAGACTTGTTCAGATGTTATTTCGCTGGAAATTAAGAACCCTACGATCGATCTGACCGTATCAATTTCGATATTGTGGTCGGCTGCCAGTTGCCTCTTCACAGAGTCTCCACGAACATCTCTCATTCCATCTCCGAGTTTTGGAGTTGCCTCGACTCTGACTACATTAGAAGACATTCTAGACACCTGCCCCCTATGGGGGCAGACAATCCGCAGCGACTACCGTCCATGAATACTACGCTTCAAATGAAATTGTGAATCACAGGATTTCTTTGAGGAATTTACCAGTAAATGAGTCCTTTACCTTGGCTACATCCTCTGGTGTTCCAACAGCCACAACCTGGCCACCTCTGTCTCCACCTTCCGGGCCTAAATCGATAACCCAGTCTGCGGATTTGATTACATCAAGGTGATGTTCAATTACAATTATCGAATGGCCTGTCGTTCTCAATCTAAGTAATACATCGATCAATTGTTGGACATCTGAGAAAGAAAGTCCCGTTGTAGGCTCATCGAGTATGTACATTGTGTGCCTATGTGGAGGTCTGCGTAACTCACTTGCTAGTTTAACGCGTTGGGCTTCTCCACCTGACAGTGTTGTAGCTGGTTGTCCTAGTCGAATATATCCTAGACCTACATCATTGATTGTGGAAAGGGTTCGGTGGAGTTTTCTATGGTTTGCAAAGAATTCTACTGCTTCTCCAACCGGCATTTCTAGAATATCGTGAATATTCTTACCCTTCCAAGTAACCTCGAGAGTCTCTCTAGTGTATCTCTTGCCATTACAAACATCACAGGTTATCCAGACATCAGGTAGGAAGTTCATTTCCAATTTGATAGAGCCTCCGCCTCTACATGCTTCGCATCTGCCACCCTTGACGTTGAATGAGAAATGTCCAGGAGTATATCCTCTTTCTCTAGCTAGCTTTGTTTCTGAGAATAGTTTTCGAATTTCATCAAACGCTTTTGTGTAAGTCGCTGGGTTTGACCTAGGAGTTCGACCAATTGGGGATTGGTCGATTACAATCACTTTGTCAACCTTATCGATTCCTTCTATCTCATCATGAGAGCCCGGAACGGAATCGCTTCCGTGAAGGCTTCTTTGGAGAGCTGGTGCCAAGATGCTTGAAACTAGTGAAGACTTGCCTGATCCAGAAACGCCGGTTACTGCAGTAAGGCAACCTAGAGGGAATTCAACATCGATGTTACTGAGATTGTTTTGTCGAGCACCAACAATCTTCAGGTGTCCTTTGAATGGAATTACCCTTTCTTCAGGCACGGGTATTGAGCGCTTTCCAGAAAGGTAGGCTCCGGTAACAGATTCTTTCACCCTCATTACCGATTTAGGCGTCCCGTTTGCAACGATTTGGCCGCCTTCAAGGCCTGCACCTGGACCCAAGTCGCACAACCAGTCTGCTTGTCTTAGAGTATCTTCATCGTGCTCTACAACGAGAAGGGTGTTTCCAAGATCTGAGAGTTCTCTAAGTGTTGCTAGCAATCGTTCGTTATCTCTTTGGTGCAATCCAATCGATGGCTCATCTAGAACATACATTACGCCGGTAAGTCTGCTTCCAATTTGAGTTGCAAGCCTGATTCTTTGACTCTCTCCTCCAGATAGTGTGTTGGCCTTTCTGTCCAACGTTAGGTAGTCTAATCCAACATCGTTCAAGAATCCAAGTCTGCCTTCGATTTCTTTCAAAATTTCACGGCCGATGAATGCACTTCTTTCATCCAATTCTTCTGCGCTATCTCCTTCTCCACGCATTGAGCGAATAATTTCTAATGCGTCATGAACGCTTGCAGCACCGATTTCTGGCAGTCTTTTTCCACCAACAGTGACTCTACTCGCTGCGGGATTGAGTTTCTCGCCGTTACATTCTGAGCACGGTTCATCATTCATGCATGCTATCAATCTACTTCTGGTCCTGTCAGAAGTCGTCTCTGTGTATGTCTTTTGTAGCCTACCATAGACTCCCTCCCATGGTTTACTGTACTTGTACTGAGAGCCAGTCTCAGAAGTAAATTCGAAGTGTATAATGGTAGATCCTGAGCCATTCATCATGATGTCTTGTGCATCATCATCTAGTTGTGAATATGGAATATTTGTTGGAATGCCGTAGTGGTAAGCAGTCTGCTCCATTAGTTTGCGATACCAATGTGGTGACATCGATTGGCGCCATGGTATAATGCATCCTTCAGATATTGTTGCCTTTCTATCGACTAGTAATTCCTCGCTAAATCTTCGTTGCACACCCAGCCCCTGGCAAGATGGACACGCACCAAGAGGTGAGTTGAATGAGAATACCCTAGGGCTCATCTCTGGCATAAATGCCCCGTGTTCAGGACATGCAAATTCTTCAGACCAAACTATTGTGTCGCCAAGTTTTGTCTTAGTGGATTTTGAGCCTTCGCTAAATTCGAAATTGTCTTCTGGTAGTTTGATACTTTCAATCGCAACTGTTCCGCCACCGATTCTCAACGCGGCTTCTACCGCTTCAGTTAGCCTTTGGCGTCTATCTTTAGAACAGCGCATTCGATCTACTCTAACATCGATATCATGTCGCAAATTTTTGTCCAGATTGTGTTCGTCTTCAAACGATGCTTCTCTACCGTTTATCCTACCTTCTGTCCATCCTTGTTCAACAAGATGGCGGAATAGGTCGGCGTGGGTTCCCTTTCGGTTTCTTATCGCTGGACTCCATACGGCAATCGCATGTCCTTCTGTATTCCAAATAATATCATCAACGATTTCTTGGACGGTTCTTCTGGCAACTTCGACGCCACATGTGGGACAATGTGGTTTACCTATTCTTGCCCACATTAACCGCAAATAATCCATGATCTCTGTGACTGTTGCAACGGTTGAACGTGGGTTGTGACTGCCTTGTTTTTGGTCGATTGAAATAGCAGGAGATAGTCCTTCGATGCTATCGCAGTCGGCTTTTTTCATCTGGCCAATAAATTGTCTAGCGTAGGAGGATAGGCTCTCTACATACCTCCTTTGGCCTTCAGCGTATAATGTATCGAATGCTAGTGATGATTTGCCTGAACCAGAAACTCCTGAAATAACGACGAACTGGCCTCTTGGCAGTTTTACACTGATGTCTTGGAGGTTGTGAGTTCGCGCTCCACGAACTTCTATCCAGCCATCATGTCCTGCCTTTGGCATAGTAAGAACCTGCTTGTCGAGAGTTCTTGAGTGCTTGCTTTTCATTCGGGACCAAATGGAATCGTTGCTTCGAATCTTACAGGGTCATCGGTTTCAGGATGTAAAAATTCCAAAGAACTTGCATGAAGGGCAATTCTACCTATCGGATTGCCTTCTGCTCCGTGTGCTTCGTCGCCTACAACGGGGCATCCTAAATTGGCTAATCCGACTCTGATTTGATGTCTTCTTCCAGTCTCTATTGTAAGTTGAACTAAGCTTGCAAATTCATCAAAATCAACTATGCTGTAGTGTGTTATAGCCTCCTTTGCCTTAGGGTGACTCTTCTTGACAGCTTTTACTTTGAGGAATTTATCTTCTAGCAGCCACTCTCTAATCGTTCCATTTTCTCCATCCGGCTTTCCTTCTACAAGTGCGTGATATACTCTATGGACATCACGATTTGCAAATTGTTCCTGAAGGTATTCCTTGTGCCTCTTGTGTTTTGCAAAAATCATCACTCCTGAAGTTTCACGATCCAATCTATGTACAATGAATGCCCATGATTTTTCATTTTCTACTTTTAGATAATCAACTACTCTCGAATGGAGTGTGTCTGGCTCCATCTTATCGGTTGACACGGATAGAAGTCCTGCTTGCTTGTTAACCACAATTATGTGCTCATCCTCGAACAAAACTTTGACTCTTGAGTGTCTCTTCTTTGGCGCCGGCGGTGGAGATGATATCGCTGCAGTCTCTCTATCTGAAACAGCAACTGGTTTTCCCTTTTCGACAATAAATTTGGCTTTGTGCATAACCTTGCCATCAACAGTTACCCTGCCAGAAGTAAGCATTTTCCTCAGGGTGTTTCTCTTTGAATTAGGATACATCGCTGCAAGTGCTTCGATCAATTCGATGTCTTGATTGAATTCCATTTTATCACTCACAGAAACATTACTTCAACGGTGTCGCCTATGGAATATTCTCGACCGGGTTGTAAAACAACCATCCCTTCGCTCTTCGCCATACTTGCTAAATTTCCCGAGCCTTGATGAATGGTTTGATGTGCAGATAGTTGTCCATCTTCATTTACAATTGTGACTCTTCTCAAAGTTAGGCAATCGCCTGTGGACTTTACTTTGGTTGCAAGTGTTGCGTACGCACGAGCCTCGATTGGTCCGTTTGCTTGTGTGTTATGTCTAATCCATGGTGCAACTAACATACGGAATACTACATGGGAACTTACTGGGTTTCCTGGAAGCCCAAAAATTGGAGTGTTATTCCACAAGCCGAATAATGGTGGTGAGCCTGGTCTTAGTTTTACTCTCCAGAAATGCAAATCTCCTTCTTCTTCCATTATCTTCCGAACAAGGTCCCAGTCACCCATAGATACTCCGCCGCTAGTAAGGATCAAATCGTATTTTGAAGAGGCGTCATTCAGTACTTTGCGTAAATTATCAATCGTGTCCCCAACAGAATGTAATCGGACTGGTTCATGCCCAAGCCACTTCACTAAACCCGATAGCCCAAACGAGTTAGATTCGTAAATTTCTCCCCGGCTAAGTTCTGTGCCTGGTTGTTTCAATTCGTCGCCGGTAGAAATAATCGCTACTTTCAATTTCTTAAAAACTGGAATTGATGAATGGCCCATCGTCGCACAAAGGCCTAGTCTGGAAGGAGTAAGTTGTGTACCTGCAGAAAGTGCAACTTGTCCTTTTGTTAAATTCTCACCCTTCTTTCTGATGAAATGTTTCATCGATGGTTGAGATAGTGTTACAACGTCTCCAGATACAGTAGTCAGCTCAATTTGAAGAATTGAGTCCGCTCCTTTTGGCATTGGCGCTCCAGTCATTATTCTGACGGCTTGGCCCTCTCCAACAATCAAGTCGTCTTCTTGTCCTGCAGCTTGAATCGTTCCGATAATTTCCAATTCGGAGGGTGAAACAACTGTGTCCTCATAACGCATTGCGAAGCCGTCCATCGCTGAATTATCGAATGGAGGGTCGTCTACTAACGAAGGGAGATCTACAGCAAGAATACGATTATGGCCATTGTCTAAATCTACTCTTTCAACCGTTGTTTGCAGAGTGGTCCTTTTACATATTTCCAAGGCTTCGTCAATAGTAACGAAGTATGGAAAGTCGCTCATACTTGCTCCACCAAGCGATTAGTATTGATTCTCTCGGTTCTAAATTTGAGATACTAAATCCGAAAGGTATCTGAATAGACTAACTGATACTACGAATAAGAATACGTAGGATACTATTTGTTTTGGAAGATATTTAATTGCATATTTTGCACCAAAATAAGCCGATGCGAAAACGAGGATTGGAACGACAATCATTGCTAAAATGCCGGCATCATCGACAATTGTAGATAGATTTCTACTCAAAATCAAATGGCTTACAAGTGCGACTGGTGTGATTGTTGCAGCCACCAAATAACTCGTTCCAGCTGCTTTTTTTGCATCCATTTTGAGAATTGATCTGTTCAATGTCACCAGGATTGCTCCGCCTCCAATTCCCAATATTCCTGCAGAAATTCCTGCGAATGAAGATCCTGCAATATACTGGTTTTTCTTTTCTGATAGTGGAACC
>DAYA01000083.1 GCA_002506705.1 Euryarchaeota archaeon UBA550 | reverse complement strand
TGGCTTCTTTAGATTGTCCATTAGCCATAGTAGACCATCCCACATGGTCTCTTCATTGTCATCTAATCCCATTGCGAATGCGGTTGCTGCTGAGAATACTTTCACAGTTTGGCGCCAGCGTGGGCCGAAAATTCTGATATAACGTCCGTAGAAACCCTCTACTAAGTCCATTGAAAGGTGACCATACATTGCTAGTAAACCGATATTGTTGATTCCAATCATCATTGCATTCATTGCATTCTTTTCCTCACGAGTCAACTCATTGATCTCCTGCATTGTGATATCCTCATGCAACTTCATCATGCTGACCGAAAAACCACGGTGAATCAATGGGTCTGACAAGTGATTTGCTAAATCACGGCCAATTTCGTATCGCCTATTTTCATTCCAATACTTGATTTGGCGTAGGCTGAAAAGAAGAGTAAAGAGAATCGCAATACCACTGGCTGCCTCGCCAATATTTGCTGCGGTCTCAATGTCCATTGAATTACACTACGCCCTTTGCATCTTTGTATATTTTGCCGAATTAACATTCAATCATTCGCTACACGTATGACTCTAGTTGTTCGATATCCCTGAAGCACTTTGAGATACTTCTTGCCTCGAATCTCTGCATCAAGGTCCTCATCACCAGTATCTATTCTCAATTCGTTCAGACCCAATAACTTAGCTGGAGTGGCAATACCTAGGATGTTGTCTGTTCCAATTGCTCGAAGAACATCTGGAGACAACTGAAGGTTTCCTCTTCCAATTAGGAAACCTTGACCACCCATCGGTGAAAGTAGTAACTTGATTTCGCCTTGATGCTGGTTGATTATTTCCAACAAGCCACTTTCATTCAAATCATTGTACATCTTTCCTGCATGTTGGATGTCTATCCCCAAAAGAGTTGATTCATGACCATTTTGTTTGCACATTTGCCTAAGGGTTCCACCGCTCCCCCACACCAACATCAAATCTGGATTTTCTTCTACTAGATTAGCAACATGAGAAGACATGGCTTCGAGAGTTTCCTCCTCAGATTCTCTTTGTACCTGTTCTTTAGCACCCTGCATCCATCTTGGACTGGCGGGAGTGAATGCTTCACCATACATCCTAACTTTCCATTCGCCTTTACGATACACTTCCTCATCAAGATCCATGACCTCTGTCCTTGCAACCATCAGGTCTCCGGTGAAAAAGGACCACACTACCTCTGCCGCTGCCTTTGGAGTGGTAGCAAAACAACCGCTGTGCATCTTTACTCCACCTGGTACTCCAACTAGTGGGATTTCTCTCTCCCCTAGTGCCTCGACAATGTCCCTAGTTGTACCGTCTCCGCCAGCGTATAGGAACAAATCTGGTGAATGTGCTTTGATGAATTCTGAAGTGGAGGTTGCATCAGTTGTTTCAGGGGTGTTTCCTGTTGAGGTATACTCGCCGGGAATCCAATCTCCTCCCATTCTTCCATCCCATGCAAGAATTTCGATTGGCTCTCTCGCTAATTCAGCGAGTTTCTCTAAGCAGATTCTCATTCTAGGCCCAGCTCTATCCTGTGCACCTGCAGCCCTAGCTTCCGCAGCCCTTCCATCGCTGCCTTTGAAGCCCAATTTGCCGCCGAGGCCAGCATCTGGGTTGACTACTACCGCTAGGCGCATAACCACGGCCAAAAATTCACGATACATCAAACCGATTATGTATTGATTAGATCAAGGCTCTTCACATGGAAAGGCGAGTTGATGACCTAAGTTTTGAAGGGGCTTGGAAAAATCAAGTCAAAGAGGAACAAAAAGAACAGGCGCCAGCCGAACAAAAAGAAGTGAAAGTGCACGAGGCGCCAGCTTTCCGTGGCCAAAGAGATGTTGTCGAAACAAGAACAGAAATTCGAATGGCCACAAAACAACAACCCGCTCCAGAAAAGAAGGAAGTCAATGTTGTAGCCGAAGTTTCGTCAAAAGAAGGCGATGACTTCGATGTCGAGTGGTAAATCAACAACACTCTGAATATCCAATCTACAAGCGACCTTTAATCGTCAAGGTGAAAGGCAAAAGCGCCCCCGAAGGGGGCGGAGGCACATCGATGTCAATGATTTCAGTCACCCTGCCGGACGGTTCAGTAAACGAATACGCATCCGGTATAACGGCAGGAGAAATCGTGATTGACATCGAGGGAAGAAAGCACGACTGCGTTGCTGCACTCGTTGACGGAGAGCAGAAAGATTTCTCCTCCGAACTCAGCTCAGATTGCTCAGTAGCAGGTATTTCTGGGTTCAGCGATGACGGTATTCACATTCTTCGCCACAGTGCTGCCCATCTATTAGCGCAAGCAGTTACATCTCTCTATCCAAATGCTAAGCCTACAATCGGCCCGGCAATCGATCGAGGATTCTACTATGATTTCGCTGACTTAGAGGATTTTGGCGAAGCAGAATTGAAGGGTGTCCAAAAGAAAATGCATGAGATAGCAAGAAGAAACTTGACTGTCGAGAGAGTTGAATGCACAGATTCTGAACTGAACGATTTATTCCAAGCAAACCCATACAAGATCGAGATCATTAATGACAAACTAGAGGATGGAGATAGTTCTACAATCTACCGTCAAGGTGAATGGTACGATTTGTGTCTTGGGCCTCACGTTCACTCCACTGCTAAATTGATGCATGTTCGCCTTACATCGGTCTCTTCCGCATTCTGGAGAGGCGACCAAAGTCGAGAGAGGCTGACGCGAATTTACGGAATAGTCGAGCCTACAAAAGACGCTCTGAAAGCTACGATGTCAGCGATTGAAGAAGCCAAGAAAAGAGACCATAGGAAGTTAGGCAAAGACTTGCAGTTATTCCACGTTGACGAGGACGTTGGCCAGGGACTCATTCTGTGGACACCTAGAGGTGCAGTCGTGCGAACTTGCCTACAGGATTTCATCTCCGAGCACCTGACTCGACAAGGATACCATCAAGTCTACACTCCTCATATTGGAAAACTAGACTTGTATCGAACCAGTGGTCATTTCCCATACTATCAGGATTCGCAGTATCCGCCTTTGGTTGAAAAGGATATGATGGCTAAGTTAGCCAGCGAAGGATGTACATGTGGCGAATTGTCAAACATGATGGCTGCTGGTGATATCGAAGGATACATGCTCAAACCGATGAACTGTCCTCACCACATCAAAATCTATGCTTCACAGGCACGCTCTTACAGAGATTTACCACTCAGACTAGCAGAATTTGGTACTGTTTACCGTTGGGAGCAGTCAGGAGAAATATCCGGTATGACAAGGGTCAGAGGATTCACTCAGGACGATGCACATCTATTCGTAACGGAAGACCAAATTGCAAACGAGGTACTGGGCTGTATCGAACTTGTTCAGGTCATTTTCGAAGCATTAGGAATGACTGATTACAGAGTTAGAGTCGGTTTGAGAGACCCTGATTCCAGTAAATACGTCGGTGAAAGCGAGAAATGGGACCTTGCTGAAGACGCATGTAGACAGGCTGCAAGCAGCCTTGGAGTTAATTGGTCTGAAGAGCCAGGAGAGGCTGCGTTTTATGGACCTAAGATCGATTTCGTTGTCAAGGACGTAATCGGTCGCGAATGGCAATTAGGAACAGTTCAGGTAGATTACAATCTGCCCGAAAGATTCGATTTACAATACAAAGGGAGCGATGGAGAAATGCATCGTCCGGTCATGATTCACAGAGCACCATTTGGTTCGATGGAAAGATTCTGTGGAGTTCTAATCGAACACTTCGCTGGTAAATTCCCTACTTGGCTTGCACCAACTCAGGTTCACGTGCTAACAATTTCAGAAAAACAAGTAGAATACGGAAGAGAAGTCACTGCTAAACTCAAGTCTGCTGGAATTAGAGCAGACCTGGATGATGGTGATCACACAATCGGAAAGAAAATACGAATGCACAGAAAGTTCCAGCCTGCATACATGCTTATTCTAGGTGATGACGAAACCGAAAACAACACCGTTTCAATTCGTGCGAGGAACGGAGACCAAAGAGCAGGTGTGGAGTTTGACTTGTTCCTAGATGAATTGTTGAATGAGATAAACACCAAGAAAGCCTCACCATCCTTAGTTCCACCAAAAGAAGAGTGAGGCAAATACATGGGCATAGAGTTGGTTAGCGGCATAGACGGTATGGCAATTCTTGCCGTAACGCTTTCCGCCGTAATCTCATACCTATTCCAAGAATTCATCATTCCGAGAGGCCTATCCGGTCTGCAAGTTGCATTCCCTACCGGACCAAAACGCTACGAAGTACACACGGTAACTGCAACCAAAGAAGAAGCGAAGAAACTCCTCAAAACCAAGGGCATGCGTAATGGCCTAACGGTTTACGTAATGGCTTTGATGGGCGCTATTTTACTAGGAATGGAATGGCTGTTTTATCAAATGGATTTGATTGAAGGATTGCATCAAGTTTCCCTAGCAATGGCATTGATTCTGATTATTGTTCCAGCTATGATTTCAACCGGCGTATCGATGAGCACTCAAATCGTTAATCGAACAGGAGGTAGAAGAGCGACATTGCAAGGTGCGAGTACATTCAGAAACGGCGTAGGTGTATCGATTACGATACTATGGTTTACGTCGCTCATCATGCTTTGGTACATCATGTATTTTGCAGAGGTTGAATTTGACAGAAGGCTCGCTATTACGGGTTGTTTGGCTTTCGCTCCTGGCTTCATCGCCTATGGGAGGGTAATGGGTTCTTCTTGGACTGCGCTTACAGAATCAAGCAGACAACTCTCCAAGGGTGAACCATCTGCGTTTTACCCTTACAAACCACCAGCAAGGAAGCAATTCGTCTCGACCCTTGTTTGGATTAACACAGCTGCGATGCCATTTATTGCATTCAACACATTTGTTTCACTAATATTACTCGGTATAGACCCAACGATGTTCGAACATTCAGAGAGAGTTCTAGACCTCCCTGAATATCGCCCTCAGTCATCGATTATGGAAGAGGGAGGAGTTATTGGATTCTACGCAATTGAGCTGTTTTCACACATCTCTGAGCCCGGAATTAGGGTTCCACTAGTCACTATTGTACTGCTGTTTTTATTGCTTAACGTAGCCATTGTAGGATTCTTATTCGTCTATGAGGTTGCAAGAATTCTGTTCCTAGATATTGCTGACGTATCAGGAAAAGGAGGTATACGTCTAGCAGATTCGCGCCTTTTGCGAAGTGAAAGGTCCCAGCAAGCGAATGTTCTGAACTTCTGTTTCACAGGTTTCGCTGGTCAGTCAATGTTGTTGCTCGCTCTTGCAATGTTGACATTTTGGGATTCGCAATACCTTCCACAAGGCTCGCAGTGTGGCTCATGGCAGGATTCAATTTGCCAAGTTATCAGAAAAGATGCATTAGAGGAAATGACATGGATGCTCGCTTCAGGCGGACAAGTTGTTTTCCTAGGCATATGGATTATGTCAAGAAGAACGGGCCAGCGATTGGATGACATTTCATTCGATGCAATGGCTAATCAAAAGAGAATCCAATTGGAAGCGATTGAGCAAATGATTTACCGCCAAGGTGAAGATTTCAGACAACTGATCAAAACAGACAATTGGTCCAAGGCTATGGAGAAAATGGAATTATTGTACGAAGACCATGGCGAGGAAAGCATCGAAGGTCTCTCTTTAGTTCGCAGAACTGAAGCAAGTATGGAGATGCTAATGGGCTTTGGTAGATGGGACCAGGCTGAACAGGTTGCGCTCTCTTTCCTCGCTCTAAGGGCTGGAAGAACTGCGGAAATCGCCAGGGTCATTCTAGCAGCAGCATCGTTAGCTCAAAGAGACATTCCTGAGGTAATTCCTAGATTGGAATATCTTGCAGATGAGGACATTGAGTCTGCTAGACTAAAGTGGGTTACTTCCGTATTAGACCCATCAGTACCTCTGCCTAAGTCAGTGCGACCACTATTGCGCGTCGATGGACTAACCAAGCGCAATGTCGACCTCTTGAAGAGATTTAGAGATGGCATTCCAGCAAGTGATATCCCATGGAAGTACAAACCCGCATCGAAGTTGCATATACTCGGAGACATTGCAAGATTCCGAATATGGTCTCAACCAGAAATCGCCTTGGATAAACTCGAAGCATGGGTTAAGAAAAATGACATCGACATGGACGAATGGCCCCATGGCCAAACCGCGAGAGCACTGCTCTACATCGATAGAGGGATGAAGGCAAGTGCGATTAATATCGTTGAAAAAGCAATGAAGAAGCATCCAAGACATCCGCATTTGCGTAGGCTAGCAATCTATCTTGCAACGAAAGGCGAACTAGAATTACCTGAGTCTGAGAAAACAGGATTGATTTGGGCCGATACCATGGAGGGTGACTGGGAAAAGAATTGGCAAAGCTCTCACAATGTAGTTGCTGCGCCTGATAACAGGACTAACATGATGAAGATTCACACATGGTTCGCAAATGCTTGGGTAACTAGGCGGGAAACCACAACAAAGAAACTACGAAAGAAAGGATGGAAGAAGGCTGCTTGGCCAAATCCACCTTTTGCAAATTACCTGATAATGACAGGGATCATTACCACCATAGGAGGCGTACCTGTCGACTTAGGTATGCCGGGATGGATTGACTTCGAGGCCTGTGAAAAGGCCGGATTATTCGACTTGTAATCAAAGTAAATTATCGACTAGCGCTTCGATATCCTGTGTTTTACCACAATATCTGCATCTCAACTCAAGTGGGTCTCTATTTGTTACAACCAACCTGTGCGGCAAAGGCTCTCTTGGATTGGTTGTAATGCAATTGGAGAAAGTGCACCTCGCTACATTAACAACCTCATCTGTGAGATTAATCTCTAATTTCTCTGCAACCGAATAAGCACGAATAATTGCAACAGATGCGTCTGGAGCAACCAAAGCAAGTCTATCCAACTCATTTTGAGTCAATTCTCTGTCCTCAACTTTGATGATATCTTTGCCACCCATTTTCTTTGATGGAACATTCATTACAAGAGAAACTGGGTTAGACATATCGCCTTCAATACCCAACATCTTGAGAACTGATAATGCCTTACCTGCAGGAACGTGGTCGATTACTGTGCCATTCTTAATCGCGGTTACTCTTCTCATATTCGCTTCTTGACTCATAGTACCACCCCTTCTTTGGTAACATCCTCAGGAACTTTGACTCCAAGTAGCCAACACATCAGTGCCATTCTTGCGACCACTCCATTGAATGCCTGCTCGAAGTATCTAGCGTGCCTAGTTGAATCTACAGATGGATGAATTTCGTCAACCCTCGGAAGTGGGTGCATGATAATCATGTCAGCCTTAGCACCATCTAGATCACTTGCTTGTAATTTGTATGCGCCTGCAACCTTTGCGTATTCATCCTCATCTGGGAATCTCTCTTTCTGGATTCGAGTCATGTAGATGACATCTGCATTACCGATCTGTCCAAGCAGGTCATCGGTTTCAACGACTTCAGCTCCATGTGCTTTCAAGTCAGCAACAATTTCTTCAGGCATTCTCAAACTATCAGGTGATGCAAACGTTACATTGCAACCGAATCGAACAAGCGCATGAGATAGCGAGTGAACTGTTCTGCCATAGCGAAGATCTCCTGCTAGAACAACATTCAATCCCTCTAGGGTACCATGTGCTTGTCTAATTGTGAATAGGTCAAGCATTGTCTGTGTTGGGTGATGTCCTGCACCATCTCCACCATTTAAGATTGGAACTCTGGCGCTGTCACAAGCATATTGCGCTGCACCTTGGCGTGGATGACGCATAGCGATAATGTCAGTGTATCCGTCAACCATCTGTATTGTATCGAATAGGGTTTCTCCCTTGACAACCGAGGATGTCTTGACGTCTCCAAGGTTCACTACATCTCCGCCCAGTCTCTTCATTGCGGTTTCAAAAGACATACGAGTACGAGTAGATGGTTCGAAGAATAAATTGCCGAGTATTCTACCTTGCAAAAGAGGGAGATAGAGTTCACCTTTAGCCACAGGAAGTAACTTTTCAGCATCATCAAGAATCGAGATAATCTCGTCGTTAGTAAGGTCGTCCATGGTGATTAATCCGGGCATAACGCTCCCCCTTCCCTACGCCTTGTGCCAAAGACGACCTTGAACATATGGGCGCGTGATTCCGCTTTCTTGATGTGGTATGGATTCCTCCTAGGTTACATGCGCAGGGTTTTGTTGCTAGTGTTTTTGCTGTTAGTTCCAGCGGCATGGGCCGAGGAAGGCAGCACTTGGGTGGTAGAAGTCGAGGACCCTTTTGGAAATCCCATTCAAGACTGTGAAATCACATTAACAGAACCTTGGACAGGCGCAGTGATTGACAATCCTGGAAATGGTATGTACCAAGCCAGTGCGACATGTGAGGGATATGTCGTCATGTGGCACCCACCTGTCCCGTCGTCTCAAACAACCATCGTGCTACAGGCTCATCCAATAATCGAAGATCTGTTTACTGTAACAGGCGCACACACCATGCAAGCTTTGGGAAGCGACTGGGAAGTAGAGATTAATGATGGCCCGGTGGATGCACCGAGCGGAATACCGGTTGTGTTGCTTGGAGAAGGAGGCTCTGAAACAAGGAATAGCCAATCTAGTATTACGATTCCAAACACTACCACTACCTATGAAATCCAAGGAAATTATTCCTCAAACATAACGGTAAAGGCGATACATACCGGCACTGGGACAGTCATTACCTGGCAAGACCAAAACATAACTGTCGGTGAGTACGGAAGCGGATGGACTGCAAGGGCTTTTGACAAGGGGATACCGATTGGGAGCGCAACTTGGCCCCCTACTTCTGAATGGCTGAATGAACAATTAAACTCCAGTGCAATACATGGTTTTGCTAAAATTAACTTTACATCAAGCCTTCAGCCAAATGAAAACATAACAGGAATTTGGCATGCTAATCACATCTTCAGCACCGGTCTTGGACTACCTTTCATGCCAGGAGTTAGTGCTGGTGTTGAAAGCCAAGTAAACCGATTCTTGGGAGGAGATGTATCAGAACTCAACTCGTTGCTTGAATCAATAAACTACTACAACGGCAAACATTCTCTATGCTGTATGGTCGATGATTCGGCAGTGATTTTTTCAAACCTAAATATCGTTTCAGAAATCGATTTCTCCAGCGGTTACTGGGGATGGAATGAGTCGGCCGAAATTTCAGCCCAGCGCTCAAGCATCAACCTCTTACGAATCGAGGTCCCATTCCAAAACGACATACGTCAATCAACACCTCTTACTGTTGTTACAGATGGCGGATGGCAATACTTGTCTAGTCCGCTAAACGAATGGATTGACGGTGAACCAAACAATTTCACACTGCAAAGAGATGAAACCTCGATTTCTGGATATTACACGATAACATTAGGGCAAAATAGTGCTCCCGTTGTTTCAATCGATGAAAATACAGCATTGCCTTGGGAGAGTACCTCATACAACTTCACAGCAATAATCGATGACGCACCACTATCAGCCCATGTCTGTGAATGGAATATTTCAGGATTAACGTCTAACCTTGAGGTTGACCTAACAGCATTCCCAAGAGACTCACTGTTGCCAATATCTGTTACCTGCACGGACGAGGGTGGACTAAACGGGTCTCTCTCAACTTCCCTAGTTCTAGACGGAGGGCACCCGATTCTAAATTCAACAGATCAAGTCATCGAAATTGCCCCGGGATATTTTGAGTTTGAATTAGACATAAGCGACGACCATGACGATGATTTAGATGTATACTGGACAAGTAACAAATCAGATGATTGGTGGTATAACGGTAAACTTCTCCAAACCTCATTCAGTGCTGATTCTAGTCTTAATTCTGTATATGACAACATAAGTGAGAGACACAAACAAAGAAATCAGGTAGAATACTGGTTAACTGCAGATATTACTGATGATGTGGGACACACAACTTCAGGGAATTGGACTGTGAAATTGATCGACAATAATGGTCCAGTTATCATTACTGAAATAGAAAAAATCGATGAGGATGGTAACTGGATTGAGGCTCCATCGGTAACTCGTCCGGGAGACTCTTTGAGACTTAATTTAACACAAAGTTTTGATGACCATTCTTCAATTGATAAAATTAAATTTTCAATTAATATTTTAGGAAAAGAATATACCGATTTATCATGGTCAGAGGTACAGTATTGGGAGTTACCAGAATTTGCCGTAGGATACCATGAAATCAACGTTGCAGGTTTGGATGAGAATGGTAATTTAGCAGGTCACACTTTCGGAGTTGCTATTGCTCCTCCGATCGCTAGGAATCTAGAGATTATTGACATACAATCTTCAACAACTGATATCGAACCTGGAGGGAATCAGTTTTGGATCACGGTTCAGAATAATGGAGCAAGCACCACAGAGTTCATTCTCTGTAGTGACGACGTATGTGTCGATTCAATAATTGGACCTTCGAGTTACTCACAAACTACCACGACTATTGTCACTATGAAAGTAGACATGGACTGGTTTGAGACCTTCTCTGTAGAGTTATCCTACCTAGACGATTCCAATCAGACTGTTGTCAAGCACTCTACTAGTGAATACAACTCTGGCATCGGATTTGGTGGTCTGGAACTATTCATTGTCGTAACGTTAGGTATTTTGGGTATTGTTTGGGCTAGGTCACGCAATGAACCGCGATTCTGATATGATAGAGCATAGGTGGGTTCGTTATGGATGGCTTTGTTGATTTGGAGGAAGCAATCAAGGCGGAGTCCAAATCTCGTCTTGATAAGGTCGAGAAACTTGCTGGCTTATCCGCACTTGTGCTGCTAAGTGCTGCGGTTTGGTTAGCTTGGCCAACTCTGAAATCAGGCATTGCAGGAAATTCAATGAATTCTGACTTAATGTATGCATTGATTATCATTGCATGGGGAGTCTTTGTTCAAGACTTGGGAATAATGGATAAGAAATCCAGGTCTAGAATCGGAATCATCGCAACGGTTGCATGGCTTCCTTTGGCCGTGGTCGCACTTTCAAACTTTGAAGGAGGAATTTCTGAATTAATTGGTATGTCAATCCTATTGATTGTCTCATACGCGCTTTTTGCAACAAGTAGAGAGATACTGCAAGGCGATGTCGCCGTCATGAAATTCAGGTCGGTAATGGGAGTACTAGGACTCGTCCTATCTGCTTCCCTACTTACCACGGTGAGTTTTGATGACACATCTTCTTATTTACAGACCGGTGTTTGCGCAGTAGGTCTTTTGTTGGTACTTAGCGATTGGTTTGGTAATGATGATCAAAGAGGTTTGAGAAAGCAGTTTGATGTGAGACTGAACAAATTGGAAGAGAGAATTTTGATTCTAAGAAGTCAAGGCGCTGCAGTTGACCAAGCTGCTAGTCTGATTATGACAGCGAGAGAAGAAGGCCACAGAGAACCAGAGTGGGGAATGAGATTACTCAACGAAGCAGAAGAGGACATCGAAAGGTCACTTTCACTAGCAGGCGACGTAGATGAAATCAAATCTGATTCATTGAATTCTGTTGAGAAAGCGGAAGAGATTGCACCTATCGCAAAGAGACCCAGAAAGGCATGGGAAATGGGTCAGCGGGAAGTTGAACTAGGTAGCCTGCGCGAGGGTGAAGCATTATTCCGTCAAGCAAAACAAAGAGCAAATGAAATCATCGAATGGTGGGAAAAGGCAGAAGAAGCGATTAGAGAGGGTGCTGCGTTGTTGGCAGCATCACAACATTCACAAGAAAATCTGGAGGAAATCTTAGCGGATGCAAAGAAGAAACTCAATGCTGAGAAGCCGAAAAAAGCATACGAATTTGCAATGGTAATCCCAGACCAAATTGCGGCATCGGGAGATGCTTTGGTCGCAGCCGAAGCCGCTGTCGCTGAGGCTGCCAAGCAACTCAAGGGCGCAGATGGAATCAACAAATCACTTCTTGAAGAACGATTAGAAAGTGCTGAAGACGCACTTGAACAGGGCAATTCCTCCCAAGCAAAGGGACTAGCAGATGGCATTGTAAGGGAAATCAATGCTGAAAGAGAAGCGATGGACGACGTTAGAAGAGCACTGAGGCAAAAAGTGCACTTAGTCTCTCGATGGTCTGATAGAGAGGACGCAAAAGACTGGGATGACAGATTAGCAGAAATCGAATCATATGCAGATGACCTCGAGTGGACTCATGCTGCAACCCTACTTGAGAGACTGACAAAAGACGTGGACGCTGAAGGCAAAGCTAGCGATGAAGCAAATGAATTACTGGAATACGTCCTAGATGAGTGGAATGTCCTACGGAATCAATGTGATGCGAGTGGAATAAAACTCGATGACGATGATAGAAAGTCTACTGAAGAGGCAATCGCACTAGCATCTGAAGCGCATAAAGCTGGGCGTATCGACGAGGCTCTCGAATCACTAGGTTTAGCGGATGGCTTCATGGAAAGGTTACGCAGAAGAGTTTGATCACTGCATCTGATTCTTCATTTCGCAAGCCTTACAGATTTGACCACTGCAGATTTGGCCGCATTCAGGGCAATTAACCGCCTTAGCAGTTCGGAATCCACCGTCAGCCAATGCGTGCAGCTTTTTCACGTCGTCAGCCATGCGAAGCAAACCATGCCTAGTTCCTGGAACATCTGCTTCCATCATTGCTACTGTTTCTCTATGCCTAAATCGCAACGCTCCTTCACCATGAGGGCATTCCTCATGGTGTATTGGCAATCCACGATGTAGTGCGTAAAGATGAATTTCTTGTTCTGGAATCCAGCGCAGTGGAACGATTCTTGGGACCATGCCTTCCAAAGGCGTGCTAGTATGTGGAGCGAGCCTTAGTGTTCTTTCCAAATCACCATTTTGCATATTCATCATGATTGTTTGAGCCATATCGTCCAAGTTGTGACCTAGAGCAATAACATCAGCTCCGACCCGGTCTGCAAGGTGATTTATCCCCTGCCGTCTAAAGACCCCACAATAAGAACAGGGTGCTTTCTTTTCTTCCATTGTAACGATCTTTTTAACGACTTCATCCATTTCTTTGAATCCTAGTTCTGGGTAAGAAACCGTTTCGAATCTTATCCCCAAATCTTCACACAGTTCTCTTGCGCACTCAAGAGAAGGAGGCCTGTAACCCTCTATGCCCTCGTCAACGCATCCGCCGACGATAGTGACGTCTCTTCTCTGACCCAAGTTCTCATGGATTCTTTCAAGCAGTACCGCTGAATCCTTTCCACCAGATATTGCAACCAAAATTGTTGTGTGCTCACCTTTGGGCAGAACAAGCTGTTGGCGAAGAGCCTTGGATGCCTTCTTTCGAACACTGTCAGCAAGGTGTGCTCCGCACATCATTCGACCGGAGTAAACTTGGTGATGAATAGCCGGATTGCGACATTTGTCACAACTCGGAACATCGAAGAGTTCGGCCATGAACGTTCCAAGAGGTTCTCGACTTCATCCCGCCGGTAAAATTTCCCAATTGAAAAATTAAATTTTCAATTAGAATATTAGTATCCTGCATGCTGTCAAATGAAAAAGCAGTTGGCGAAATCAAACAACCCCACAAACCGCCCTACGGGCGTTTTGAAAAGCCAAACTTCTTGAAGCCGTTTTCAACCTGCACCAATTTGAGCGCGCATGATGCAACGCATTTTGACCGGTTTCTCTGCCCTTCCTGGTGCAGACCAAGCATACATCGTTTCACGACGAGAAGGCTTGGTTGCAGCGGTTGGGAAAAGGGGTCGTGCACCAGACGTTGAACACGCCACCCAGTTGATCCAAGCACTGGATAAACTCGAGTCAACCCAAAGTGTTGGCAGAGGCTTGGAGTTCTGGTCAGAGGGAGATGGCTTGTACCTCTTAACTCGAATAAACGAGGATGCAAGTATCGTAATCTCTGGCAAAAAGGGCGGTAGAATTGCAAGATGGAGACACGCCGTCGAATGTGATGTAGACATGCTAAACTCATTGATGAGGTGATGGACATGTTCGATCTACCATATGGAATGCCAGTTGACGATGAAATCGATGTAAGCGATGGTTCAATCCTGCCGTTCGAAAACGGTTCGGTTACGACATACCTAGGCCGCAGGTCAACTGCAAGCGGCCATCGCATAATTCGCGCTGGGCGTGTTGTCGGATGGATAGCAGAGCCTGCAAAAGGCAAAGTTCTCCTCTGTGGAAAGGCTGCTAAAGACAGGCTTGAAACCCTTGAAATGGAGCAACATCGCTTGATTGCAAAGGTTTGGACTCAATCTGCACTTGGATCTGTAGCAGAAGTCATCCCAGAGGCTTTTGAGCACGCTGCGGACATGAGAGGACTAATTGGCGCAGGTGATTCGCTAGAAAGGCTGCTTTCGAGAGACCTTTCTGCTGTACTATCACAGTTGATTCTGCGGCCTGAGGTTAGAGGCGGTATTGCAGTTGATTCAGGAATGCTAATCGACGATGCTGGAGATCTACCATCTCCTGCAGATATGTTAGCTGCACAAGTTGGCGAGACTCTTGCAGGCAGAAAGGCGATGGCCAGCGACTTAGGACTTGAAGGAGCAGGTCATTGGACACTGCACACAGGTGATGGTTCACTACTGCTCGCTGAAGCAGGAGAGGTTGCTCTCGCTGTATGGACTGAGGCCGATGTAGACCACAGTCGACTGATTAACCAAATTGCAGCATTGATGGATGGCCAAGTTGATGCGATGGGATCGCATGGTGAAGCACTTACAGATGGACATGTAATTCGAGAAGGCAGAGGTGGAACCGATGCTGTTCTGTCTATGCTGACGACAGCGGTCGAGGAAGGTTTGACCGGACATTTAACGGCTGGAAAATCCTCTAAGGCAATTCGTATTGCTCTTGTGAAAGGAATACCTGTGGCAATGCAAGCGCCTGGCCAAACAAAAGTTGTGGAAGCTGTAAACATGCTTTGTGAATCTCGAAGAGTGCTAGCATTACACAGGCTACCAGTTGGCACAATCCTTGGACCTGAATCTGGCAATGTAATCGATTTCAACCTAGGGCAATTCTGTGATGAATTAGCCACAACTAGAACCCGCTCTGAATCAAGGCAGGTTTTGTTAAAACAAATGCTAAACCAACTTTATGGATTTGAAATTGGTTTGCAGAAACTGAAGAAAGAAAGAACTCGCTTTGAATTTGCAATCAAGATTGCAATCCCATCAGAAGGGCTTGCAACAATTGAGAAATCATCAGGAATCGATGATGGACTAAGAAGGAAATTAGAGAAATCTGAACTTAAGTTGTCAAACGCCAAGCAAGAGATTGCTGCGCTAACTGTTGCTCTAGAGTCTGCTCAACAATCGGAAAGCGCTGCTAAAGTCAACGCCAATGAAGCAAATAGACAGGCGGCGGATGTTCAGGAAAAGATTGCATCTTTCAATCGCACCATAGACCAGTTACAACTCGATCTATCTGCCGCACAAGCCACATCTGAAAATTCTGAAGCGAGAAGTGACAGACTTTCCAAGAGAATCAACGAATTAGAGCATCAATTAAGCGAGCGAGCTGTCGAACTTGCTAGGATCTTAGGAGACAGCAGACAAAGTTCAGAGTTGTCAGCAAAGATTGAGGAAATGGCGACAAAGGAAGCTGCACTATCTAGCGACATCGATTCTCATTCAGCAACCCTTTCCAGCATCAGGTCGAGGATTGAGGACGACCAACGCCGCCAGAGAATGATCGAGGAACAGGTTGAGGCGACTCGAGATAGACACCGTAGAGCTCAAGGCGAACTTTCAGAATTAGAATCAAAAATCAATCAGGCTCAAATGAACCTCAAGCAAATCCAAACTGAGGCAAGAGCCGCAAGTGAAAGAACTCAAGATGACCGAATAAGGCTCACAGAACAGGAAAATCGTGCTTCTATGATTCAATCTGAGATGAGAGAATTGATGGATGAAAGACGCCAAGTGCTCAAGGAATTGGGTGATTTAGGAGCAAGAAGAGGGCAAGCCGAGGCTGAACTTTCAACTCTGCTAGACCAAGCAGAAGCACTAGCAGTTGCCCATGAGGAAGCTCTTTCCGATATCAAGGAAGCAGAATTACTCCGTGCAAAACTTTCCGAAGAGCCACTTGCTCAAGCCCTATTGGAAGATGGTGCACAGTTCGATGGACTCGGACCAGTATTGGAAAGGCTAGAGCATGCTAGAACTCTAGGCTATTCTGTCTCACTTCTCGACCGCGCTGTCGAGAGGGCTTTACAGGTCATCCAGGGTTGTGTTGACCACGTTGCAACTACGCCGCGCCACTTACTATCCAACGAAGTAATGTCTCTACTAGAGAGGCAAGTGCCACAAACGGCAGGTGCTGTTAGAGGCTTGGCAAGATGGTCTGTCCAACAGAGATTAGAACACCAACTGGGTGAAACTGTAACAAGCCTAGTTCTTGACCTAGAGAACTTATTGGAGGATTATGATCGCTCTGTAACAATGCTACGCAGAATCAGAAACGTGCTAGAGCAACTTGAAAAACTCGGTGCACCATCCGAGCAAGTTCAAGCATTGATGGTAAACACACGCAGACCAGAATCCCTGCCGGTTTTGGCAAGAGAAACTCGTTCACTTATTCAGAAAGCACTGGATGACATACACTTAGAGGCGGACATGCGTGATGCTGGGTCTGCGGTGAAACTTGAGGGTACAACAAGTGCGCTTGAGGAATTACTCACACAATTGGATGCTAGTGGCTTTGTAAATGGTGAAGTTCGCGGTGCTTTATGGGATTTCAAGAGAGAAGGTCTACTGCCATTCGAGAGAGATAGCGTACCAGCAGGTGAAAGAGCACCTGTGAATGAGAACGCTCTAGAAGAAATGAAAGGCGAGTTAATCGATGAAGAGGTCGCTGTTTCAACCGAGGTAAGTGAAATTACTGAGGAATGGCAAGAACTTACAACTCCAATTGAAGAAGAAATCGAAGTAATTTCTCAAACAGAATTGAAGATGTCCCATGATGATGAAAGAGCTACCCTCGAGGAAGAACTCGCAAGACTAGATGCTAGATGGGCGAGAAAGACGGACCCTGTAGACGTCGAAAAATTCACCGATTCCGCTTTGGATGAATTAGAAGAATCTCTAGACGGAATCGACCTATGAGGCGATAAAATGGGCTCAGTTTATCCACTATGGATCGAGAAACTGGTTTTCGTTCTGATTATTGCATCCGGAATTTACGCCGGTTATGCACTTGGTGAATATATGTCTGGAGTGGCTTTACTCCTAACTAGACTATGTGGCCTACCACTTGCCATTCTATTCTTGATGGAAGGTATTGGAAGGGTTATCCAATCAACACTGTCAAAGTGATTAATCTCTGCTAGAGAATGTGGATTCAACAAGTCCCCAGACTCTTTGCCAAGGTACAACAAATCGCATTAATGCCATAATTCCGAGGAATAGTAAAGCGGATATGACAAGCCCATAGGTCAAGGTCAATTCGATTGATTCACTGACCTGTGAAGCCCATTGCGAACCTGTTATTCCTTCTACCCAATCGAGTAGAACAGAGTGGAAACCTAGAGCAACGGTGGTTGTAACAACTGTTAGAGAGAGGAATACTGCGGTGTGGCGGATGTGCCCGTTTAGCAAGTTATCCATTTGTGCAACGTACTCTGGATCTCTCTTACAAGACTCTGGAAGACGGTACGCATACTCAAGTTGTCTGATTACACCGAATGCAGATTCTTGGAAAACCATCATCAAACATGCGATTAGAATAAGTGAAAATTGCTCTTCAGTAACAAGGCCAAAGACAGTTGGTTCTGATACAATTATTTCGAGTGTTGTCAATTGAGCACCATAACTACCCAATTGAGATCTGATGAGTGGGAAGGTGAGTATTGCGTGTATTCCCAAGAAGAGTAGAGTGAATCCAATCGCCCACGCTACACCTCTGCGAGATAAGCCCCAGATACCTCTGGTTCCAGTAATTATTGGAAGAAGGTAGAATGTCAAAATTATGAATGACAGCATCATCAGTAGAGGCCATTCTAGTAATTGTAGTACATCATTTCCTGGTGCGCTCCAACCATCATCGATAAGTTGCCAAACATATCCTAGAGTGAATCTTCCTGCTAGTAGTACTATCATGGTCAGGATGAAACCAAGTTTGACCCTCTGTTGGAACTTGGGTGTTTGGAATGCAAGGATAGCCATTGCGCCACCGAGACCTAACCCAAGCCCGAGAGGGACATAGAATCTAGCTAGACCATCGCTGCTGCTTCCTGTTAACCAATCTGCGATAGGCAATTCAGTACCGATTCCTTTCTCGATTGTATCGAATAACTGGGTGTGGTCAATACTCCCTACAACGTAGGTAGAAACCACTTCTAGGTACATCCAAACCAGTGCAAGTGTGGCTAGAACTTGTAGTGTTACAATTTGCCATTGGACACGTAATTGTCGCAAGTGTAGTGACCTTGCGCCTTCTGCTTGAGGTGTGACTTCTCCTGCCATTATCTCACCTCAATATCCTCTAACCTGCAACAGCGCTTGTGACAGGTCCATATCCGGCATCCAATCTATCACTTGGCTGCCGAATCCTGCCAAGGAAGTAAGCCTGTTCTGCCTTTCTAATTTGAGAACCTCGTAAGACATTCTAGGAATACGGCTGACCAATCTTTCAAAGTCGATTGAAGATGGTGAAAGAACTGTGACTTCGTGACCTCTTCCAACGAGGTCCCTCACTGCAGAAGGAACTGTCCCATCTCCCTCACATGATGAGATGATGAATACTGGACTGCCCCTGCTAAATCTGGCTGCAAGGCTGTTTGTTACAGCCTGCAGTGGCATTGTGCCCCTAGGTGCTACACCTGCAAGTGATGAAAGGATCTTGAAGTACTGCTTGTCACCGGTATCAGGAGGTAAGAAAGACAATTTCTCATCATATATAGTTAGAGAAACCGAATCGCGTCTCTTGAGGAAGAAGGATGCAAGGCTTGCTGCAGCAACCGTACCCATCTCCAACGGATTCTTGAGGACCGTACCGATTCTTTGAATGTCTCTACTATCGAGGATTATGTATAGATCTGTTACAGCATCTCTACACTTTTCGTTAATCATCAGGTCTCCTGTTCTAGCAAATGCCTTCCAATTGATATTCTTGAACGGGTCTCCTGGAACATACTCTCTCAGAGAATAGAATTCTGTACCTGGTCCTGGTGTTCTCAACGTTGTTGCACCGGTATACATCTTCGCAGTTCTTGAACGGATGAATGCTTCTTCGACATCTCTAATTTGTGGGAAAATAATGATGTCAGAGTGGTGGTCAACATACATTTCGTCGACAGACAGATTGAATGTATTTCTGTATCTTAGTGAAACTGGGCCTATCGAATAGTGCCCTCTGAGTGGACAGCGAAGTACGTAACGAATTCTTGCGCTTTCACCGGGCTTCAGATTAAGTCGCATCTGATTCAACCCACTTCTGAGTTTCATTTCGTGTGGAACGTTATCGTAAACCTCGAGCTGTTGTGTTTTCCTTCTGCTACGATTTGTGACTAGAAGTTCGACATACAGATCATCTCCCTTGTACAGGTTATCAGCGGAAAGCGTTCGCTGTACTTCGACGTCACCGTGTCCACTAACCCACGAATTAACTACGATGAAGGCGATGAACGCAATACCTAGAATCATCATCTGATGATTGGAAATCATCATTCCAATTAGAATCAAAGCGATTCCACCAGTGAATGTGAATGCTGCTTTACGTGTCCACATTTACATCACCTCAGGTCCTTCCCCAGACCTTGATTCGCTTCACGATTGCAACGGTCTGTTCCAATGAATAATTCTTGTTTTCAAAGACGAATTTAACTAGCACTGGATCGTTAATCATGCCTTGTAATTCTCTTGCGGGCAATGAATCGAATTCTTCTCTTGTCAATCCATTCTGATTGCGTACTTTTGATAGGAATACCTGTTTGATTTTGTTCGATTTTGCATAATAGGTGTACCGATTTGCATCTCCGAATCCATAGTAAATAATACTGAAAACGTGTCTCCAAGGCTCTGGATCTTTCTTCTTGAGTAGTACACCTTCGAATGCGATGAATAGAATTAGGAACAAAAGAAGCATTGCCAATCCTTCACCAGTAAAGTAAACCAGTAGGAAGTAGATGGTGTTGTAGGATTCTGATGCGATACTCGGCTGTATGTGACGACTCTCATCGAAGATTACCATTGCATTTGAAGCAACATCAGGAACATCAGCAGATTCCCCCGGCTCTTCTGAGTAGACTAGAGAATCTGCGATGTAGTCTAATGCCCACTTGCGATTATCGTTTGCAGGAATAGGTTTGTCCGCCTTTCCATAGTCTCCATCATTGTATCCTTCGTAATCATACAGAGCGTTGGTTAGAACTGAACCATCGGCAATGAAAGTGATTCTACCACCTTGGACAAAGTTACAGTCTTGTGAGATACAAACCTCGATTGATAGATTGAATTGTCCCCATAGATCAGGTGTCTCCGAAGTTTGTTCTGAACCAACCCAAATTTCTCCGTCTCCGTTGACATCGATTGTGGCTTCAGCAGAAGTCATGGCTCTTATTTCAGTGGAACTCATGCCTGTTTTTGCGTTAGGAATAATGTCTATTCCTGTAATGTTGTTCAACAGAACTTGATAAGAGGAATTGTATTCAATTATCCCGTCTTTCCAGTGCTGTTCACAAACTCCTGCATCGGATTTTGCCATTGCCCTTCCATTGTAAATCTGGCAGATATGAGCCCCGTTATCTTCGATAGACCATCGATTGTGTGTCTCAAGCGTTGTTGGGTCTAGGCTTGTGCCGTCCATACCGCAAGCTGATTCTTGTACACACATCCAAACGAAGTTGTAATCCAACTCGGTAACGTAAACTGTGTCATACAACTGTACTCCTTTGAAGCGCACCCCAAACGCCTCAGCGATTGATGATGAGTAACCAAAGTCATCCATTACCAAAACATCGCCACCAGCGAAAACGAACTCCTTGATTGCTTCAACTTCTGCAGGAGTGTAACCGTCCTCTGATGCGAAAGTAAGGAATCCATCTGAGGAGAATTGCGGCAAGGAAAGTGTATCTCTTTCTACACCTGCGATAATGAATGTAGTATTTGCCGGGTCTTCAATATCGGCAAGAAGTAATGGAGAAGAGACTAAGGATTTCGTTTCGATTCCCATGTCTTTGATATCTTGACGGAATGCGGACATGTCATCCCAATCATCGCCATAAGCGGATTGACCGTCATTGTTACCGATATTGATAACTTGAGAAATGACTGTTGATAGAAGCATTATGAGAACAAACCAAAACGCAATCTGAAGAAATAATCTTCTTTTGTTGATGCGCGGCTTCTGGTCCAAATTAACACCTCTAGTACAAGATACAGACAACCGACCCTCTCATTGGGTTTAGAAGGTTGTGGGCTGATGATAATAAATTGCTCAACGTCTTAACACGATACGTGCCCCGATTTGGGATATTTCCTGGGCTGGAACATGGCAAACACTACCTTCGCTCGGCCAAGGAAGTTTGGAGAGGTCGATTTCTGAAGTTACTTCGACCAAAATCTCTGCGATTTCGCCACTTCTAGGCTCAATAACGATATCCACCAGATGGCCGAATAAATCGCCGTTGATGTCTACAACAGATCGTTTTAGGAACTCTCCGCTGAAACTAGACATGGCAATCCAATACTCCTTTCATTTGATGCAATGGGTTACGATTCTTCAATGATACGGCGAATTACTGACTTTACATCGATTCCATTCCGTAACCTGTATCTCGTGTCCTCTTGATGTTTGATAACCCAGAGGTCAACCTTTCTTCCATCTTTGAATAGTACTCTAGCATCTCTGGAGTAACCGTTGGGCGGACTCTAGAAATCGCATCTTCAAAGTGGCCTTTTGTGACCTTTTTCTTTCCAGCACGCATTGCAATGAGTGCTGCTTCTCTGCATACAGCTTCGATATCAGCACCAGTAAATCCGTCCATTCCACCAAGAATGTCTTTCATTGAGAAAGTTGAGAGTGGCATGCCGGAAGAATGGATATTCATGATAGCCTCTCTAGCTGGCTTGTCTGGCGGTGGAACGTGAAGGACACGCTCGAATCTTCCGCTTCTGAGTAGAGCAGGGTCAATCATCTCGGGCCGGTTTGTCGCTGCTACAATAATTACCTCGTCGAGACTTTCAACACCATCCATGCTGGCTAGGAGTTGGTTAACTACACGATTTGCAACGTCAGAGCCACCGGATTGGGAATTGGATGACCTCATACCTGCAATTGATTCAAATTCATCGAGGAAAATAATCGAAGGTGATGATTGCTTTGCCTTCTTGAATATCTCTCTGATCGCTTTTTCTGATTCTCCAACCCATTTCGAGATTAACTCTGGACCTTTGATTGAAATGAAGTTGGCTTTTGCTTCGTTAGCAATAGCCTTTGCTAACAGGGTTTTTCCAGTACCTGGTGCACCGAATAGTACAATTCCTCGTGGCGGTTTAATGCCGAAGTGTTCGAACAATTCCGGCTTTGTTAATGGCCATTCTACGCTTTCCTTCAAGCGGTCTTTGATTTCGGAAAGACCACCAACGCTCTCCCATGAAACATCAGGGATTTCGACGTAAATCTCTCTTAGTGCACTTGGTTCGATTTCTCTTATTGCTAAGCGGAAATCATCCATTCTAACTTCCATCTTTTCCAGTACTTCTGGAGGAATTGTTTCTTCATCAAGGTCGATTTCTGGAAGGTATCTGCGTAATGCCTTCATTGCTGATTCTCTAACTAGTGCAGCTAAGTCTGCACCTACGAATCCGTATGAGTTTTCTAGAACCCAATCAACATCGAAATCATCCGCAATTGGCATTTGACGAGTGTGTACGTCGAGGATTTCCTTGCGTCCTTCTCTGTCGGGAACGCCAATCTCGATTTCTCTATCAAATCTGCCTGGTCTTCTCAGTGCTGGGTCCATTGCATCTCGACGGTTTGTTGCACCAATCACGATGACATTGTCACGTCCTTGCATTCCATCCATCAGTGTGAGCATTTGCGCAACAACTCTGCGCTCAACTTCACCACTGACGTCCTCACGCTTTGGACAGATTGAATCGATTTCATCAACGAATACAATCGCAGGTGCGTTGTTTGCTGCCTCATCGAAAATCTCGCGCAGTTGCTTTTCAGACTCTCCGTAATACTTCGAGATGATTTCTGGTCCGTTGATGGATGTGAAGTGAGCATTTGTTTCGGTTGCTACCGCTTTTGCAATCATTGTTTTTCCAGTACCTGGCGGTCCGTGTAACAGAACGCCCTTTGGAGGGTCAATACCCAAGCGGCGGAATAACTCTGGATGCTTCAGAGGAAGTTCAATCATTTCTCTAACCTTTAGCAGTTGGCTACCAATACCGCCGATGTCTTCGTAGGTTATTCCCTGAGATTGACCAACATCTTCGTCATCAATCGCTTCGTCCTTGATTACAATGTCAGTGTCTGAGTTGACCTGAACGATTCCCTTTGGAGTAGTTTGCAGTACTGCGAAAGGTAGTGCTTCAGCAAATAGTGTCATCCCAGGGATGAAAATTCTGTCACCTGCAACAACCGGTCTCTTGTTTAGACCTCTGCGTGCGAATCCTTCGATTCCTGGTCCAAACTTCACTTTCTGCTTGTTTGCCATGACTGGAGAGAGAACGAGCTTTGTACACACCTTTGCGTCTACCTTTGATACTGTAACTCTGTCTCCAAGGCTTACTCCTGCGTTCTTCCTTATGATACCATCAACTCTGATAATGTCCATCTTCGAGTCTTCGGGGCGGCTACGCCAGTAAATTGCTGCTGTGGAGCGATTCTCGCCTTTTATTTCGATAATGTCTCCAGGCTTTAGGTCCAAATCGTTCTCCCCGCTAATGCGAGCACGTCCGTGACCAACGTCACTTGGTATAGCCTTTGAGACCTTTAGAGAAATAGAATCTTCATCATTGCCAGACATGGATAAACCCCTCCGAGTAATACCTCTTCAGCAAATCACCTCTTTTAAGTCACGCATTTTCTCACATGAAAGCATTCATGTTCTTCATCTAAGTCGAAGGCTCATGCCGCACATTCTAGAAGCCGGACTCGAGATGATAAACAACTCAAATCCAGATGGATTGCCTAAAATAAAAGGCTACAACATCATCAACGGACAATTAAAACTAGCATCGGATGGATCAACATTCGTTAGCACAAACCCTGCCGTACTAGCAGATGAACTTGGTGAATTCCCCCTCTCAACTAGAGACGATGTGCATGATGCAATCGCTGCAGCACGTGCAGCTTTGACCGGTTGGGCTGCAACTCCAGCACCGACCAGAGGTCAAATCATCGGCAACATGGGTCGGCTTTTGATGGAATACAAAGACGATTTAGTTCGCCTGCAGGCTCGTGAAATTGGTAAGACCCTCAAAGAATGTGGTGGAGAGATCCAAGAAGCGATTGATACATGCCTTTTCTTCCAATCTGAAGGACGCAGACTTTACGGGCAAACCGTGAATTCCGAATTACCTGACAAGGAACTTTTTACCTATCGCAGACCACTGGGAGTTTGTGGAATCATCAATGCGTGCAACTTCCCATCAGCAGTTCCGTTCTGGAAGATGATTCCAGCGATTATCTGTGGTAATACATGCGTTTGGAAATCCCCACAAGATTCTCCCCTCCTATCTTTCGCACTTGCACGTGTGATGCACCAGGCTGGACTGCCTGATGGTGTAATCAACCTAGTACACGGGAAGGGAAGCGGCGCAGGACAGTACATCGTAGACGCTGTCGATGAAGGGCTAATCAACAAAATCTCCTTCACAGGAAGCACCGAAGTCGGTAAGGCAATCGGTGAAGTGTGTGGAAGAAACTTGGTTTCCTGTAGTCTAGAACTGGGTGGAAAGAACCCTCTAGTAGTAATGCCATCAGCAGATATCGACAACGCTGTTGCTGGTGCTTACTGGGGTGGATTCGGCACTGCTGGTCAAAGGTGTACAAGCCTTGGTAATCTGATTCTGCACAAGGATATCTACGACGAATTCATGGAGAAATTCATGGCGAAAGTCAAGACTACAAGAATCGGTGATTCTCTAAAGCACAAAGACGTGTTATACGGTCCAATGCTGTCTGAAAAGTACGCAGTAGACTTCCTAAAGGGAATCGAAATGGTTGAAGGAGACGGAGCAAAGAAAATGTGGGGACAAGGAAGAATCACCACAGGAAACACTCCAGAGAACTTTCAAGGAAGCCCAGAAGGCGGTGTATTCATGTGGCCTCACGTCTATGTCGACGTAACTGAAGACATGAATTGTTTCCATGAGGAGGTTTTCGGGCCTGCTGTTACCGTTGTCAAGGCTAATGACTTCGACCACGCTCTACACCTAGCAAACGCTTCACCATACGGACTTTCAAGTGCGATTTACACCAATGATCGCCTCGAAGCATACCGATTCAAGACTGGGATTAAGGCTGGTATGACCGGAATCAACAATTCCACAACTGGAGCAGAAGCTCACCTACCGTTCGGCGGTGTAAAGGGCAGTGGAAACGGAACAAGAGAGTCTGGAATTTGGGTTATCGAAGCGTACTCTTACTGGCACGCTGTAAACGACGAACTATCTGGCAAATTACAACTCGCACAGATGGACGTCGACGAGATTGAGATGGTAGAAGCTGAAGTTGACTACTCTTCTCTTGCATGAACAACAGCCGAACAGGTCAAAGACCCCATCCTGACTGGCCCGTGACATGCGCCCCCTAAAGGGGGCGTGGTTGGTGTACCTAATGGGACAGGGCCTCAAATTACCGATGCTAAATGGAATGGGCAGAACTGATCGAATTGACAATTGGTGGGCACAGCCTGCTGTGATGGGAATTGGCCTCATATTGGCTGTTTTGTGGACTCTTTGGCGTGTCGTATTTTTCTCTGACCACATCGACTATGACGTCAACGGTGCTCACGTAATCTCACCAATGTTTTCTCCTAACGTATTGGACTGGGATATGTTCTCTGGATGGGACCATCCGTCCTGGGTAAATGCAGCAGTTCTGATTCTGTGGATTCCTTTCTCATTCAGAGGCACCTGCTACTACATGCGCCGTGTATACTACCGCACATTCTTTGCAAGTCCTGTCGCTTGCTGGGTAGATGAACCAGAAATTAACAAGAAGATTGGCTACAAGGGAGAAAAGAGACTCTTCCTAATCAACAATCTTCACCGTTATTTCCTCTACATGGTTATCCCAATCCTGCTCATCAAGTGGTGGGATATCACTCATACAATGACGTTCTCCAATGACGGATACGGTTTCACAGGTGGAACAATCATTCTATTCCTTGAAGCGGTTTGTTTGACCTTCTACGTTACCTCTTGCCACGCACTAAGGCACCTAGCAGGAGGAATGCTAGACCGATGGACAACTGGGATCTCAAAGGTAAGAGGTGCGCTATTCTCAAAAATTAGCATCATCAATAGGGACCACGGTTTCTGGTTTTGGATTTCTCTAATTCTGGTATTCGTCGGAGATGCATGGACAATCGCATGCTCAAAGGGAATAATCAATGATTTCAGCCTAGTTCTAATCGGAGGTGCATGATATGTCTGAAGAATTCGCATCTCACGAATATGACGTAATTGTAATCGGCGCTGGAGGCGCAGGATTGCGCGCTGCCATCGAAGCAGCAAGAAGCGGCGCAAAGACCGCTATCATCACCAAGTCACTTCTAGGCAAGGCACACACTGTAATGGCTGAGGGAGGCTGTGCTGCAGCACTTCAGAACGCAGACCCTCGTGACGGCTGGAAAGTTCACTTCCACGACACAATGAAGGGAAGCAAGTGGCTTGCAAACTGGAGAATGGCAGAATTCCACGCAAAGGAAGCTCCTGACCGTGTGAGGGAATTGGAGCAATGGGGTGCTGTTTTCGATAGGACCACAAAGAACCTAATCAACCAGAGGAACTTCGGTGGACACACATTCCCTCGTTTAGCTCACGTTGGAGACGCTACTGGTCTAGAGATCATCAGAACTCTACAGGAGAGAGGCATCCACGAAGGAATAGACATGTTCACAGAATACACTGTCCGTCACCTACTGAAGGAAGGAGACAGGGTAACTGGTTGTGTTGCTTACACAAGAGTAGACGGAGACTTCCACGCATTCTCTGCGAAATCGGTTGTTCTAGCAACCGGTGGAATCACCAGATGTTGGTCTGTATGTTCCGGTTCATGGGAATACACCGGTGACGGTCACGCTCTCGCTCTTTGGGCTGGTGCTGAACTAAGAGACATGGAATTCGTACAATTCCACCCAACTGGAATGGTTTGGCCTCCATCAGTGAGAGGTATTCTGGTTACTGAAGGTGTTCGTGGAGAAGGAGGAAGACTCCTGAACAGCGAAAATGAGCGCTTCATGTTCAACTATGTTCCAGAGGCGTTCGCTAGAGACCACGCTGAAACAATTGAGGAATCAGACCAGTGGGTCGAGGAAGTCGTATCCGGCAAACTTGCAACAGTTCGCCGCCCACCTGAATTACTAACTCGTGACGTCGTTGCAAAGGCAATTAACAGCGAAGTAAAGGCAGGAAGAGGAAGCCCACACGGCGGAGCATTCCTAGACATCTCCCACCGTGGAGAAGAAGCAATTCTAGCAAAACTACCGTCAATGCACCACCAATTCAAGGAACTTGCAGGTGTTGACATCTCCAAGGAGCCAATGGAAGTCGGCCCAACCGCACACTACGTAATGGGTGGAGTAATCGTCGATGCTGAAACCCAAGAAACAACAGTTTCTGGACTGTACGCTTGTGGAGAAGTTGCAAGTGGACTGCACGGCGCAAATCGCCTTGGTGGAAACTCGCTATCTGACCTAATCGTATTCGGAAAGAGAGCAGGAGAACACGCAGCAAAGCAAGCAGCAGACTTGGCCCAACCAAGCATCGATGAATCTCAGGTTCAATCGGCAATCAAAGAGATGGTCGCACCTCTCGAGAGAGGCGAAGGTGAGAACCCTGGTCTGATCTATGATGCAATGCGTGATATGATGCAAGAAAAGGTCGGCATCATCCGTGTCAAGGATGAATTAGAATCCGCTTTGACCGACTTGGATGAGTTCTCGAAGAGAGAGAAGACCTGCTTCCCTGGAACCAGCAGGAAGTATAACTCCGGATGGCACCAAGCGTTAGACCTCAAGAACATGGTAGACATCTCAAGAGTAGCTACAATGGCTGCTCTAGCAAGAGAGGAAAGTCGTGGAGGACACACCCGTGATGACTTCCCGGGGCACGAAGACGAATTCTGGGGTAAGAATCTCAACATTTGTTGGATGGAGAATGGAGAAATCAAGATCCGTCAAGAGCCAATTGAGGAAATCAGAGACGATTTGAAAGAAGCTTTGGATGAAGTCAAGGCAATGATTGCTGAAAGAGCAGCAGAACAAGGAGGTGGCAACTGATGTCACTCAAAGGTAAAAATCAGAAATTCAAGGTCCTTCGTGGAGAAGGCGATGATGCAGAAATGGAAGACTATGAACTCGAATTGGATGAGGGAATGGTAATTCTAGACTGCATGCACAGAATACAGTACGAGCAAGAGCCTGACCTAGCGGTTAGATGGAACTGTAAGGCCGGAAAGTGCGGTTCATGCAGTGCCGAAATCAACGGACGTCCTCGGTTGATGTGTATGACAAGGATGTCTGACGTAGTTGCAGAAACTCCGGCTGACCAACCTATTGAAATCCGCCCAATGAAGACCTTCCCTCACATCAAGGACCTCGTCACAGACGTTTCTTGGAACTATGATGTCGCTCAGAAAATTAAGCCAATCAAGGGACCTGAGGCACCAAATTGGGAATTCAACCAGCACGAGGCACACAGAGTTCAGCAATTCAGAGAATGTATCGAATGTTTCCTGTGTGTAAACACATGTCACGTCTTGAGAGACCACCAACTATTCGATGAGTTCGCTGGACCTCGCAACTTGGTTAGACTCGCACAATATGAGATGCATCCACTTGATGAAGAGGACAGAATTCCAGAGATTAAGAAGGAATTCGGTGTCGAATACTGTAACATCACCAGATGCTGTACAGAGGTTTGTCCAGCTGGAATCCAAATCACAGATGATGCGATTATCCAATTGAAGGAGAGAGTTGTCGACAGGTACTACGACCCTCTACAGCGCATTTGGAGAGTCATCACTGGCAATAAGGTTAGAAAGTGAGAATTAGGCGCCGCCTTTCATGGTAGAAGCCAATTCGTCTACTGATAAGTCAGTGGAAACTTCGTTTTCATCTAGGCTACTCCAACCAGGAAATGATGCTCTAGGCTACATCCTCTTCCTCACCTCTCTAGTATTGTGGGCGGAAGGAAACAACCTTCGCTCAATCAATATAATTCTGATTATAATTGCAGTATTTTGGCTCGCAGTCAACTTGATGACAAGAACGAAACTATTCACAAAGAAAGAGAAAAACTTGGCTAAACCAAGTAAAAAGAGGAAAGCCAAACTCCTATCGCTAATCCTAGCAGTACTAGTTGCGATTATGGTTTTAGCAACAACAATCGTGGTAAATTTCTCAGAAGATTTTGGTGGAGATGCGCCCGAATACGACTCGCCAAACTACAATGATGGGGTTTTTGAGAACGTTGAAACCACTACATTATCTAATGATGAAACATCAACTTGGGATACATTAGGTCAATACATGGTTAGCGACAATTGTCGCTCGCCAGATGAGGTGCTGCCCTCGCAAAAATTCGAATTAAAGGATTTAGATGAAGGAGAATTCAGCGTCTCTTGGTTCGGCCACTCAACCGTTTTACTGCACACAAATGAGTTCTCGATAATCACGGACCCTGTATTCAGCACCGGTGGAGCAGGACCTCTTTCCTTAGGCCCAAGTCCGTTCCCATATGAGGATGAATACACTGTAGATGACTTGCCAGAAATCGATTATGTATTCATCTCTCACGACCACTATGACCATCTCGACAAGAATACGGTCAGAAAACTTTCAGATTCGATGTTCTATGTACCACTTGGAGTAAAGTTCCATCTAATGGAATGGGGAATTGACGAGGATAAGATCGTCGAGTTTGATTGGTATGATGAGACCAATGTTTCAGATGATTTGTTTGCAGCATTCGCTCCATCACGTCACTTTAGCGGTAGAGGAATTACCGACAATAGTGCAACCCTATGGGGCTCTTGGGTATTCAAATTCTATGATACGAGCATCTACTTCAGTGGTGATACTGGATACATGGAGGAATTCAAGAATATCTCAGCAAAGTATGGACCGTTCGATTTAGCGTTCTTAGATGCAGGGCAGTATAACATTGCTTGGGAACAAGTACACATGCTTCCTGACCAGGTAATTCAGGCCGCAATCGACCTCAATGCGTCAGTTTCTATCCCAATTCACATTTCAAAATACGAACTAGCTTTGCACCACTGGTATGAGCCAATGGAATTGGTTTCCACATACGGAGCCGAGCAAAACGTAACAATCGCAACACCGATGCTCGGTAGTACATTCATTTTCGGAGAAGAAGTTCCCCAGGATACCTGGTGGAAAGGAGTGACTGTATGTACAAATCCATTTCTAGATGACTATCCTCTACTAGAGTACGCTCTTGTCTACACAAACGTGATTGGAGTGCTGTGGGTTGTAGTTCCTAGAATCAAAAACAAAGCCGAATCAACCGAAGAAGAATGACCATCTTCCATTACAATGGGACCCGTGGTTATCGATTATTATACTGAAATCTCCTATCTAATTTAATATTGCATATGAACTATAAATGGGGCACACGAGGGGATATTATGTTCTCGTGGCTAACTAATTTCTTTAGAGTCTTAGGTCTTTTTAAATCAATCTCAGATGCTGAGAAAGACAAACATGAAGATTTCTTATCACCAAAATACAACTCGGAGGAGGTGGAGCTGTCAAATCTCAAAGTTACAATCCCAAATCCTACAACAATAAGTATTGATGGAGGCGAGGGGTCATTCGATTTTCAAGGTGATTATGATAAATTGAGAGAATTAGTGAATCAGGCAAAGGAATTTTGGATAATTTTCTTGAGTGCGACAAGTAATTCTTTCTTC
>DAYA01000008.1 GCA_002506705.1 Euryarchaeota archaeon UBA550 | reverse complement strand
TACGTGCCATGCTTGATACCTCCGGGCGAGTTTGCGACCCACCGTCCCTATATGACCATACCGATTGCATTTTTTTGCTTACTACAAGAGTAAAGGTCATGTTTGGACTATGTTTAGCGTGACATGATGTCAGGCTGGCGCAGGCTCCTCGAAGAAGAATCTGAGCACCAATGGCTGTCTTTCGCAGCCTTCAGTATCATCGTGATTATTGGCTCGATATTAATCGATTGGTCGAGCGATTTATCCGGTGTACAAGAAGGCAGTTCACTAGGAGTCAACGGACTTGTAATGGACTCAACAGAGGATTCCGTCCTGTACCAGAGCGAGGATGGGAATGTCATCAATTACAAAGGTCAAGAAAACTCAGCACAGTACGCTACTTGCCTAGAAGAATATGGGGATTTGACACTAGCATGCCTAGGGACTGAGGGGATGGTGGCTTTCATTGGAGATGGAGGTGACGAGTGTGATACTGAATGGTGTCAGTTTAGCATTGGAGAAAACCTCACAGCATCACAAATTTCGGGTAATGGCTTGGCATTACTTCTGATTGTACAAGATGGAACCAGTGACTCTCTAGCTGCAATGTGGTATGGCGATTCAAATCCACAACCAATTGTAAGTGAATTTGAGGAGACTATGTACCTGGACACAATCATTCCAACCGAGGAAGGGTGGTTAGTCGGTGGCTCTTGGCAAGCACCACCGAATTGGCTGGGTTCCAATCCTGCATCACCGCCAAAATATGAGTTGATAATTGAAGCCACCTGGGACGGTGTAGCCGCTCCCGCGATAGAGGTTGTACACATTGGAGGAGAAGGTGTAATCCATGGCTTATTTGAAACCGAGGATGGCTACCTAGCTACCGGGACTTCAGATACTTACCTAATTTCAGAAAAGAGTGTTGAAGCGATTGGGATCTCGAGCCGAGTTGCAACAGATGACAAGAATGGGAATGTTTGGCTATTCGGGGATATTGGCTCCAAAACTGTTGCAATTGTTTCCGGAAGTGAAATCACAGTAGAGAAATTACCCGAGCCGTTGAAAATTATCCCAACATATGCAACATGCGATGAAGATGGAATTATTTCTGTGCATGGTTCAGATTATTCTGACGAAATTTCTGCATTCTCTATAGATAGCAATGCTAGAACCTCAATAACTAGCCTTAGAGGAATTTTAGATCTCGGATTTATTCTCGTATCTCTACTGATTTTATCCATTATGGGTTGGAATATCACCGATGCAATACGCAAGGGAGAAGTTTTCTGATTATTGTTCAATCAATCAACTTCTTCGCCATAAATCAAGGGCAGTATTTACGAACCCCCTCAAATGTGCTCAAAGCCTAGCGCAAGCGATGGGTGTGTCCTGATGGCGAAGAGAGGGATGATGGACCAGTATATGGACATCAAAGCTGAACACCCAGATTCAGTACTTTTCTTCCGTATGGGCGATTTTTACGAACAATTTCATGACGATGCGGTGGTAGCATCAGAAGTGCTTGGGCTTGCCCTAACTAGTAGGGACAAGAAGGCTGCAGAACCAATTCCAATGGCGGGATTTCCGTGGCATGCCATTGAAGATAACCTCAGAGTTATGTTGCAAGCCGGTTACAAAGTGTGTGTTGCTGAACAAGAAAAAGAACTCAGAGAAGGTGCTAAACTATTGGAAAGAGTGGTTACAAGAGTCTACACGCCCGGTTCCCTTTACGAGGAAAGTCTGATTGGCACGGATGATGTTGCAGGTTTGGCAGCCATCTCAATCAAGGGCGACGGATTAGGGCTAGCGATACTTGACGCATCGACAGGTCACGTCTGGACAATGGAGCATCATGGCGATGAAAGATGGTCTAGGCTGCTGGATGATTTATTGCGTAGTAATCCAAAAGAATTGATTTTCTCACCAAGAGATGCTGAAAAAGAGAGTCTTAGGGCAGTGATTTCTCAACTAGATGGTGTAACTCTATCACAACATTCTTCCTCAAATCGAAAAGGGCAAGATGCTCTGAAAAGTATACTTGAAGTTGCAGACTTGGGGCACATTGACCTTGGAGATTCCCCACTTGCAATGGAAGCTGCTGGACTCGCAGCTGATTATCTTGCAGCAATGCATATCGTCGATTCAATCGATTTCAAAGAAGTCGAGATTATGCAGCCTGATGGAAACATGATTCTAGACCAAACTACTCTCAGAAACCTAGAGTTAACTCAAACTCTTTCTGGAGAAAAAGAAGGTTCTCTACTCGGCGCGATAGATAAGTGTCGCACGTCAATGGGTAGAAGGACATTGAAGCAATGGATATTGAGGCCCCTTGCGCAAAAAGAAGCGATTGAAGAGAGGCAAGATGCTGTTGCTTCAATCGCTAGGTCATCGAGAAGGCTAGATGATTTGAGGGAATGTCTCAAGGGGCTAAGAGACATGGAAAGACTAGCCACACAGTTATCCTACAATCGTTCGGGAGGCCGTGACCTTGTTGCCATCGGGCTAGCCCTTGAAAGGATGCCTAGGTTGAAGGCAATTTGCAGTGAGGTCGACGACTCTCTGTTGAACAAATTATCCAATGATCTGGATGTATTGGAGACTATGCGAATTGATATCCAAGCAAACCTGAATGATGAACAACCTCTCTCAATGAGAGATGGGGGTATAATTAGAGAGGGGATTGACAAGAAATTGGATGATTTGAGACATGCTGCTGCTGTCGGCCACAAGTGGTTCAAAGACCTAGAAATAAGGGAAAGAGCAAGATTAGAAATCCCGTCTCTCAAAGTCAGACATAACAGACAAATCGGTTGGTATATCGAAGTAACAAAGACCCATCTTGGAAAGGTCCCAGAAGATTGGAATAGAAGACAACAAATGACAAATGGAAATAGATATGTTACGGACGAACTTGTTGAGTGGGAGGACAAGTTGGTTACAGCGGCGACAAAAGCGAATGCTATCGAGTACAACATGTTCAGAGATTTAAGAGATAGATGTAAAGAAAAATCACGGACTTTAGGCATGATTAGTTCCTGTGTAGCACAAGTAGACACCCTTCAATGCTTTGCAGAAATCGCCCGAAACCGTTCATGGACCAGACCTGTAATCCACGATGATTCTAGACTGATTGCGAAGGGATTACGTCACCCCGTTCTCGAGGTTCAGAATGGCTTTGTTCCAAATGACATAAAATTGGATAAAAAACGGAAGTTCCTATTGATAACAGGACCGAACATGGGTGGTAAATCAACTCACTTAAGGTGTGCTGCATTGCTATCTGTCCTCGCACAGGCGGGTTCTTTCGTTCCCGCAGAAAGCGCCCATGTTGGCTTGGTTGATAGGATATTCACGAGGGTTGGTGCATCTGATGACATCAGGAGAGGGCGTTCTACATTTATGATGGAAATGATGGAAGTAGCTCATATTCTAAAGAGGGCTACAGATAAATCTCTGATTTTGCTTGATGAAATTGGAAGAGGTACATCGACATTTGATGGACTATCCATCGCTTGGTCAGTAACAGAAGATATCTGTAACAGAATACATGGAAGGACGTTGTTTGCAACGCACTATCATCAACTGATCGGATTGGAAGGAGAAGCACCTGGCCTGGTCAATGTTCATGTCCAAGTCGCTGAATCCGAAGGGGAATTGAAATTCTTACACACAGTTGCGGATGGACCATGTGACGATTCATATGGAGTACAAGTCGCTGCTCTGGCGGGACTGCCCCGACATGTGGTAGAACGGTCAAACGATCTGCTTGGATTCTTGGAGAGGCAAGCTCATGGTGCAAAAGCTGGAGAAAAAGGCGCACCCACCGCACGCAGTGCAGGCCAATCATCACTGCTTGGTTTCGTTGGCCAGCCACAAGTTAGGGTCGAAAAAGACCCAATTGCAGAGGAAGTCAAGAAGGCATTGGCTGAAATCGACCCGGATTCAATGAGCCCAAGACAAGCACACGAAGCGATATACGAATTACAAAAAATTCTGGAGGGGAGGAGATGAGTAATCCTTCTAGAATCAAGCAACTCGATGACAGGACAATTGGGCATATAGCAGCAGGAGAGGTCGTAGAAAGACCTGCGCAAGTCGTGAAAGAGTTAGTCGAAAATTCGATTGACGCAGGCTCGAAAAACATCACAATAGAAGTTGAAAGAGGGGGATTTGATTTAATTCGCATCTCCGATAACGGTTCTGGAATTCATGAGGATGATTTACCTCTATCACTCGATAGACATGCGACTAGTAAGTTGTCTACTGAGAGCGACTTAGCCGAGATTGGAACATTAGGCTTCAGAGGAGAAGCACTTGCAAGCATTGGCATGGTGAGCAAACTGACAATATCTAGCAGACCCGCTGATACTGAAGGCCGCCAAATAATGATGGATAATGGCGATAAATCCCCGATTAAACCTGTAGGAATTGCCGAAGGTACGGTTATCGAAGTCTCGGATATATTTGCAAAGCAACCTGCAAGACTGGCGTTTCAAAGAAGGCCTGCTACCGAAACAAGCAGGGTTGTAGACGTTGTAGTATCACACGCAATCAGTCACCCTGAAGTAGGATTCAGGTTAATCAGTGATGAAAAGACAATTCTAGAAGTCCCCGCAGTCGAAGATATCGAAGACAGGTTGTACGATGTCCTTGGTAGACAAGCAGGTAAAATGATTCCAATTTCTACTCCTCCGACTGACTCAGATGCACCTGGAGAAGAAAGTTGGAGCGGATGGATCTCCACCCCTGATATTACCAGGGGCAAAGGCGATGACATTCACATCTTGATCAACGGAAGGCCTGTAGCTGCTCAGCCGTTTTTACAATCGATTCGCAGGGGATACAGAACAAGGCTAATGCAGGGCAGACATCCAGTTGCCGTATTAATGTTGGAATTACCTAGAGGTGAAGTAGATGTAAACGTACATCCAACAAAGAGGGAGGTTCGTCTGAAGAATTCTTGGCGGGTGCTCGAAAGATTGGAACGCTCGATTGCCTATACCCTTGAATCTACTCCTACAGAGCCTGAATCCAGTGGTGGAATAACAGGTATTACTTCCCTTTCTCCTGATACCGAGGAAAAGAGAGTTGTTGAGAAACCAGCATGGGCACAGTCTGCTCAAATCTCTTTGACTGGTGAAAAGCCACTCGAAGTCAAAAAGAAGGAGAAACCAAGACCAATTTCCCAACCCGAATCATCGCAGAAAACCATCACTGGTATCAAACCAATATCGCCTGCTTTATCTCTTGGCGAGAGAAATTTACACCGGCATGCTGGTTTTGATACAGAGGATATCGACAAGACTGAACCATTGGGCCCTGTTATCAACGACTTACCTGAGATGGAGCCATTGGCTCAATTCGCTGATTCTTACATCGTCGTACAGGCTGGAGAAGAGTTGCTTCTAATTGACCAGCACGCATTACACGAAAGAGTACGTTATGAAAGACTGAGATATGACGAGTCGCTTTGGCAGCCTCAAGAAAGAATCACTCCAGTACCATTGGAGCTTGATGCTAGACAGATTGCAAGACTTGAAGCGAGAATTGGAGATCTTACAGACATTGGATTTGTTATACAAAAGAGAGCATCAGGATATAGCATTATCAGCGCCCCAGCACTTCTTTCCGCAAGTGAATTAGAGCCCTTTATTCACGATATACTACTAGATATGACAGAGGATGGTGCTCCGATTGAGACAATCGAAGCAAGAAAAGACCATCTCGCATTCCTAAACGCGTGTAGAGGTGCAGTAAAAGCAAATGATAAACTGAATTTATCGCAAATGCGAAGGTTGCTAGACGATATGCGTCGAATCCCAAATCCGTGGGCTTGCGTGCACGGTAGGCCCACTGCGATGAGAATCCCGCTAAACGCCCTTGACCATCAC
>DAYA01000007.1:847-7929 GCA_002506705.1 Euryarchaeota archaeon UBA550 | reverse complement strand
CCCGGCGCGGGCGCCTAACCGGCGTGATTGGCTGTTCTTGTACTACAACAAGAGTTGAAATTCAAACAAAATCAAACGATTTTGTGATTAGTCACTGTACCGCATACTTTGCAGTAGACATCTATGCCACTAAGGCGAGGAGTTACTCCAGAAATATCAATTTCCGCTCCGCATCGGCATTTCACCTTAGTCTGCATGTTATCTTCCCAGTGGCTACCTATTCATGAATTCAACGGAGGTTAGTCCCTGATGAGATGTGCTTCAATAGAGACATATGAGATACTCGAAGAGTAGGATTTCTTTGGTTTGATTTCTAAGGATAAGACTTGGCAATTGCTCAAATGATTGCGAATTTCTGTTTCTGCTGTTGAAATTGAATCTGATTCTAGGATTGCCCAACCTCTAATCACGACTTCATGCCCCCTGTTCAACAGTCCTATGAGGTGGGGGAGATGGTCTACTGTTTCATGTGGCAAGTTAACTAGAAGGAGATCACAGCACTCTCCTAATTCCTCTGATAATACTCTAGCATCAGCGCATTTTGTAACGCTATTTGGTAAATTTAGTCTCAACAATTCTGCTGCATCGGGATTGAGGTCGCTTGCAAAAATATTCTCAACAAATTCTGGAATTTGTGTAAGTGGAACTACAGCTGGGCCTACACCAGCATATGGGTCGCAAACCGAGATTTTCCTGCCTAATTTTCCAGAGAGTTGTTTCGCTACTTCGACCGTTTCAAGTCTTTCAGTAGCAAGTCTAGGAGAATAGTAAACCAATCCTGGGTCGGTTAGGAACTCGTTTCCATGCTCCCTTACTTTGGTTCGGGTAGAGGTGTCTGACCTTGTCTTCAGAACCTCTAAATCCCTAACGCGGAATTCGCCTTTGACCCCATTATCCGCGCATACTATCCTTGCGCTAGAATGTTGGTTCAGCATTGCTGAGGCGATTTCTTGTGAGAGTTGAGAAATCTCTTTTGGGATTTTTACAATTATCACATCACCGATTTGATCATGGCTCATCGGCCAAAATTTCTTGAATGAATTAAACAAATCTGAGTCTAATCTCTCTGTCCAATGATTTGGACCGGAAGTTATGGCCTCGATTTCAACTATGTCGAGCCCATCGAAAAAATCAGGCGCGTTTTCATTAAGAGGAATTCCTCTGAATCCACCCAAGTTATGGATGCCGTAGCCCACTGAAAGCCAACCATTGGAGGATAATTTATCTCTCCATGCAGAAGTTTCTCTGCTCGGCACTCTCAAATGGCGCATGTTCTTCGCTGTGCCCACAGGGGTCCGAGGTTTGAGCATGGCGGCTGGATTGATACTTATCGGCATGGGGCCTGGAGGAGTTTCTGGAATGACGGTTGCCGCCGTAGATGCTGCAAAAAACGCAGACTACAGGAGATATGAAGCTTACACTGCATTATGGAGTGACGAGGATTTAGCCGAGTTGGAGTCTGAAATTGGCGATATCCAAAGGGTAATGCGGCCAGAGGTTGAAGATCCTGTAGAATTACTACAGTTAGCAAAAAATGAGACTGTTGCTTTGCTTGTTGTTGGCGACCCGCTTCAAGCGACGACTCATGTTGATTTGCAGCTGCAGGCTAGTGAGGCTGGGGTTGAATGTACTGTTATTCACGGAATCTCGATTACAGGATTGGTCACTGGTTCAATCGGGTTGTCAAATTACCGATTTGGTAGGCAAACTACCCTGACATACCCCTATGGAGGATGGATTGCAACCTCACCGCTTGAAGTCATAGCACTGAATCGTATTCAAGGGCTACATACCTTGGCATTACTAGATCTTGATCCGACTGGCGAAGGCACGGGTGGTCAAATTCCGATGCAGCCTACAGATGCTGCTAATTCGATGTTCATGATGGCAGAGAAATTGTCAGATTTTATCGATGAAATGCCCGATAATACGAATCTAGAGAAATTGAAAATGGATGCTTGTAAGGCCATTTGTGAAAATATCTCAAATCTAATGGTGGTACTTTGTACTGACATGGGCACCTCTGACCAAAATATCACTTATCTACCATTAAGTGAATTATCCGGTGCTGAAACCGGTCGCTTGCACTGCTTGGTAATACCTGCCGAACCTGGAGATGTCGAGTTATCTGCGCTTAACCGATGGGGGAAGAAGTGAACAGGGGGCGGCTACTCCGCCCTTCTGATGGCGAGGCCTGCACAAGTCGAGTTTCCTGGTCAAAAGCGCCAGCGCATGCGTATGCGTGGCACTAAACAGGCTAATCTCGACACCCAGAAAAGGTTGAGAAAAAATCTCGATAAATTGCTGGAAGAAGGTGAAACGCTCCTGCCTGCCATGACATGGACTGGGAAGTTAAAGTGGGGTAGAACGGACCCCGTTACAAAGACCCTTAGAGAATTAAGAAAGATTCTGGATAAGCGCCATGACAGAAAATGGCTAGCAAAGAGAATGATGGCAAAGCGCGGAGATGACGTCGGAAAAGCGCTTGCTGGATCTCTGATGGCTGCCCATGATGAAGACATTTCACTTGTTGGAAACTACAATCACCAATCCTTTGGAAAGGCATCTTATGTAAGGAGGGGTGATGGCAAGGTGGCATACCAAGCAGGGCTTCAGAACCATCACATGCCGACCTTGAGAATGCTTCCCTGGGAAGACCATGCTCGAAAAGGGTACTTCTTCTTCTCGTGGAAGGGCGGATTTGTCTGTACGGGGCCAGAGCCTCAAATTCCGAATGGATGGTTAGATGATGTATTGTCCCGTTCAAGATTCGATTTCAATAATCAGGGTAAAGTGTGGGCAACCGAAGGCCTTGATTTCGAAGCAGTTGCTGAAAATCAAATGAGTAAAGACGGTTATTTGGTTCTGAATTTTATCGACGGAAGTAAAGTTGCAATCGGATTTGACAAATTGGAGACTGTGAAAAGTAAGTCTTCATTCATCCATGACCTCGCTTTGTCTATGCTACCACCAAACCTCTCAACGGTGATGACTCCTGATGCAATATGGGCGCCAGAGGGGGCGAGTCGCGAAGGGTCTGAAGAAGCACTGGAAAGAGTGCTTGATGCTTGGATGGGGTTGACCTTGAATGAGGGTTCGATTTCAAAGCGCGTTAAATTAGCAGTACTACACCATCTCGATGAGGGAGTTATCGTTGGTGAAAAGTGGTTTGAAAATGCAGAGGATGCTGTGCAAGAGTTGAATGGTTCCTCATCAGAAAAGGAGTTGGCTCTGAAATTAATGATGGAGGCTTCTGGTTCTGGAATTAGAATTTCCAAGGGCGGAGAGACGGTCGAAAGAAGCGGAGACGCTCTCGAAGTTGCTGCTACCTCATGCAATGACGTATTGTCTGGATTGTGGGAAGACCATGGATTAGCTGGGCTGATTAGTATAGGAATACCCGAAGATGAGGCTGAAGAATTGTGGTCAGCCCAACATAACAAGAAGCGGGCATTTGGAAAATTCTTGAAAGATATCGAAGCACAAAGAGCAAAGGCGGACATAATCCAAAGATTCCCATACAGGAAAGGAAAGGTTCCCGGCCCAGTAGGTATGATTCACGACCTAACATTGACCGGGTTGGTTGAAGGAATGGGTAAAGCAGAGAAAATGGCATTGGCAAAAAAATCAGACATCGACGCCGAATCTGCTTCATGGGCCTGGCTTATGGCGGCTGGTAAGTCCGGTGGGCAAGAGTGGCAATTTTCTACCAATGCAAGAGACAAGGGTGGGGCGTGGAGTCCGGCTGCTATCGAAGTGTGGAATGCAGGTAAGGCGCTTGTTTCTGGAGAAGATGTTGATTACAAATCATGTCTCGAAAATTTGCGTAAATCCGCTGGACAAATTGAAGAATTGCCTTAGTCAAACCTTTGAGAGCGCTGTTGAGATATCGCTCCAGAGGTCTTCCACATCTTCAATTCCAATCGACATTCTAACGAAGCCGCGCCCCAAACCTGCTGCAATTCTAACGTGTTCGGGTATGGACATATGAGACGAATTGAATGGACATTCCACTAAACTCTCAACGCCTCCGAGGCTTGTCGCTTCGAATATGAGTTCAAGGCCTCGCATGAATTTCAGTGCCGCTTCGTCTCCGCCCTTTACCGTGAATGCAATCATTCCTGTACCCTTGGGAATGATTCTCTTTGCTAGTTCATGATCTCTATGAGACTCTAGTGACGGATGGTGGACTAATTCTACCATTTCATGGGCTTCGAGTCTGTTTGCAATTTCTGCAGCATTAGCACAGTGAATGGGCATGCGAGCTGCAAGTGTTCTGATTCCTCTCTCGAGAAGGTAGCAGCTGTGAGGGTCGGGAGATCCTCCAAAGTGTACTTTCTTCATGAACATCGCAGCAATCAAGTCAGCCCTTCCAACTACAGCTCCACCGATAATGTCCGAGTGACCCCCTAGATATTTCGTTGTGGAGTGGATGACCAAGTCTGCCCCCATTGTAATTGGTTGGCATCCCCAGGGCGAAGCGAACGTATTGTCAATAACCAACAGAAGGTTGTGCTTCTTCGCAATAGCTGACATTGCTTCTACGTCACAGATCTTGATCACAGGATTTGTGATTGTTTCAATATACAGCATCTTAGTGTTCTCTTGAATCGCTGCCTCGTATGATGCTGGGTCTTGCATATCAGCCATTGTAGTCGATATACCAAATCTTGGCAACTCTTCAGTCATCAAGCCGTATGTTCCTCCGTAAACGTCGGAACTCGCTACTATGTGGTCCCCTTGAGATAATAGTCCCATCAGTGTAGTAGATATTGCGGCCATTCCGCTAGCGAACAATTCGCCGTCCTCTGCTCCTTCTAGCGCACATATCTTCTCTACAACCGCTTCAGAGTTTAGGCTTGATAGTCTGGCGTAGAGAAGGGTATGCTGCGCACCTGCAGCCCAACCAGCATACCTTTCATCGGTTAATTGGTAGGTAGAAGATTGGAATATTGGAGTATTTACTGCACCTTCGATGTGCTGCGTACCTGCATGAACTGCGTTGGTTGAAAACTTCCTTTTGTCGGCCACGGTCATCTCCAGTTACTCGGTGGAGAAGGACGCACATCAACAATTCGCAGGATTTTGCTTATGGATGTCGGAAAATACCTTCATTTCCAATGGAATATCCGACAATTTGTCGGAATCCTTGAATATATCACGGCTATTCGTTAATTCATGAAACTAGATTCTAACGATTTGAAACTCATTGAATTGCTCAAGCAGGATTCGAGAGCCTCTGTTACATCGATTGCAGAATCGATGGGAATTGCAAGGGTAACAACGCATGATAGAATGGTGAAACTCAAGCGCGAGGGCATCATTCGAAGATATACGGTAGACATCGATGCAAGGGCTTGGGGCTACGAATTGAGGGCTTTCATATTCGCAAGATGCGAAAGAGGAAACGTCGATAGAAGAGATATTGCTCAAAAAATCTGCAAATTCCCTTACGTAGTGAGATGTAATGTCGTAGCTGGAGATTGGGACTTGCTGATCGAAGTTGTCAGCCCGTCAATGGATTCCCTAGGTGATGCTATCCTCGATGGTTTGTCAAAGGTCGGCGGTATCGCAAATACGCAAACAATGGTTTCATTCTACGATTATTCGGGCCCCGCATCGTCACTAAGGTGAGTATCTTCTCTTGATTCATCGAGTTCGACAATAATGTTTCCAAACAATAACAACAAGCCCATCATCAGCCAAACCGAGACTTCAACAAGTCCTTGTTGCCACCCATACAAAGTTGCCCAGACCGGTTCAAAGGAGTAAATAATCGCTGCATGTGTTGGATTTAGATGTCTTTGGAATGCGTTTAGCATTAGGATACATGCTAATGATCCAAATAGCCCGAGACACAAGAGCGGAATTATCACTCCATCTTGCCATGCTGATTCGAAGACCATGGCGTCGCGTGATGCGATTAGTGCAACAATGCCCGCACCAACGACCAATACTGCAAATGAAGTAGAAGTGACTGCAATTGGGTTGAGTTGTTTGGTTATCTTATCGGTGTAAATTATGTGTAGCGCAAAGAAGAATGCGCAAACTACCGTTAGTAATTCGCCCAATCCCCATACAATATGCGGTGGTCCATCGATGAATCCTGCACCAATGGTAGCTAGACCAACGCCCAGTACCATCATCCTAGTAGGCTTTCTATCGCTTATTTTTACAGATAAAATCGCAGTAAATACAACATAGAGTGAGGTCAGGAAAGCAGACACTGATGGACTCACCGATTCTATTCCAATCATCTGGAATACGAAGCCCGCAAGCATTAGGCCACCTAAGATGAGGCCCCCTTTCCAGTCTTCTTTGGATGTTAGAGCTCGCCTTGCCTCACTAGAAAATGGTAGAAGGGCAACGAAAGCGATTAGAAATCTAGAGCATACGATTACACCTACAACGCCTGCTGTGGTGTATTGTATTAGTTCGTCATCAAGCGAATTCAATGCTTGCTTCATCCAAACAAATGTTCCTCCCCATAAGAGAGTAACAAAAAACAGGCCGAGCGCAGCTTGCTGTCGCATTGAGGCCATATTTCGACGTTGAGATAGTTCTTTTTGATGCTGGCGGTAAAGTTACTAATTCAGGCGAGATTATTCCCTATCGGCCACTACCCTCTTGTGCTTGACGTGTCGTGACCCGCGTATGGCGAAAGAACGGTTTTGGGATGAGCCGATTGAAACGGGGGCAATTCCTGATTCTGGCAGTGAGTTTGACTGCATTGTTGTTGGTGGTGGGCCAGGTGGTTCAGCTGCTGCATCTTATCTTGCCATGGAAGGGAAAAACGTCCTGCTTATCGAAAAGGGTGTTTGGCCTAGAGACAAGATCTGTGGAGACGCTGTAGGTGGAAAATCGCTAAGCCATGTCAAGGCTTTAGGTGTAAAGGCAACCTTGGAGTCTACGCCACATTTCAGGGTAACTGGAATAGTTTTCTCATCTCCAAACGGTTCCGATGTTACCGTTCCACTTCCTGAGGAAGATGTTGCGAGGCTAGAGGCTGGTTATTCTCTTCCTCGTCAGCAATTTGATTGGTTACTATTTCACAGAGCAACCGAGTTAGTTTTGGAAAACGG
>DAYA01000007.1:0-495 GCA_002506705.1 Euryarchaeota archaeon UBA550 | reverse complement strand
GGGAGCGATGGTTACCGAAGTATTTGATGAAGATGGGAAGATTACTGGGGTGGAAATCGGTATCGGGGGAAAGCGTGGCGAAAAGAGAACCTATTCCGCACCATGGACCATTGGAGCGGGCGGATATCAGTGTCCGGTAGCTCGTAAAATCGTCAAAGAATTAGCCAAAGAAGAGTTAGTTGACAGAATGCATTATTGCGGCGGATACCGAGAATATTGGTCGGGAGTAAAGGGCTGTGAAGGAGACGCTGGAAATATCGAAATCCACTTTGTTGATACTGTTGTTCCCGGTTACTTCTGGCTGTTCCCATTAGGCGGTGGAAAGGTAAACGTCGGTATTGGAATGGTAATGGGGCTGCTTGACAAGCAGAAAAAGAAACTCAAGACATTGCAAGCAGACGTCATTGCAAACCATCCATTATTCAAGGAAAGGTTCGCTGATGCAGAATTGATTGAAGGTACAAGCAAAGGCTGGCAATTGCCGTTTGGAAGTCC
>DAYA01000004.1 GCA_002506705.1 Euryarchaeota archaeon UBA550 | reverse complement strand
TATACAGAGAATGAAAGACCATTCTTGCACAGGGATGATTTGTGCATCAGCAGGCAATACAGCAAGAGCATTTACACACTTTTGCGCAGAAGATAATTTTCCACTTATCGTAGTTGTAGCGGATATTCACGCTCACAGGATTTGGGTGCAGAAAGGAATGGAAATGGATAGCGTCAAGGTAGTTGTTGTCAATGATGGAACATACCAAGATGCAAAAGATGTCGCCAAAGAACTCAGTAAATCCCTAGAGGGATGGCAACTCGAAGGGGGAGCTCACAATATCGCAAGGAGAGATGGAATCGGGTCTCTAATTTTGGATTCGTATGAAGAAATCGGAAAATTGCCAGACCACTATTTCCAAGCCGTGGGTGGAGGTCCAGGACCGATCGGAGTTTACGAAATGATGCAGCGACTAATAGATTCGGGGCACTATAAGGGAGAAGTTGCAAGAATTCACCTCTCACAAAATCCAGAGCACTGTCCAATACACAACGCATGGCAGAGAAAATCTCGAGAATTCAATTCCGAAGATTTCCCAGAAGGCAATGTAGAGGTTTATTCTGATTATTTGTTGAGTGAAACCCCTGCTTACTCTGTAATTGGTGGAGTTTATGATATTCTAGAGGCGAGCAATGGTCAGACCTACATCGTCGAAGAAAGTGATGCAAGAGAAGCAGGTAATCTCCTAGAAAGTATTGAAGGAATTGATGTCCTATCACCTGCAAAAGTCGCACTGGCTTCACTAATTCAATCTAAAGAAAAGGGTGATGTCTCCAAGGATGACTGCATTTTACTCAATGTAAGCGGTGGTGGAGTGGAGCGTTTGAAGGGTGAAAAGGAGACTACGATTGTAGAGCCATGGATCTCTGACGTTAAAGAAAATCTTGTCCAAAGGATTCTCGACTCATTGAACTGATTGCCCTCTAGGGGTTTTCTTACAACCTTACACTCCTTGGCAAGAGTATGCGGAGGCCAAAATTAGCACGTGATACCGTGTGGCTGGCCTCTTCCGATGGCCTGGCAATTATTTTCGGCCTCATCGGGCAAGTCATACTAGCAAAGGCCCTACTGCAGTCTGATTACGGACTGCTAGTGGTGATACTGGATGCATTTGCTACAATGTACATTCTAATCGATGCTGGACTTCCTACGATCATTGCTAGAGACGTTCCTCGTAATCCTAGTGCCAGCAAAGTTGCCGTGAGGCGTGTTCTCAAACTACAAGCGCTTATCGCTATTCCTTTTTTACTCGGTAGTGCAATTGTCTCTACAGCCATATGGGATGATGTTCCAACTGGGTTGTTGGTGGCCTGTGCTTTTGTTGCATTTGGCCACATTATGTCCTACCCGCACAAGGCGATGTTGAGAGCTTTGGGTGAGGCAAGAATAGAGTCTATTCTCAAATTAATTGAGCGCATAATTACAACAATATTCTACTATGTTTTCTTAGTAAATGATTACGATTCTCCGACGATTTATGCCTGTGGTTTTGCAATTGGAGTTTTTATTTCTCTAATTGGAACTTTATGGATTGGAGAGAGGCTTGCAAAAGATGGAAATGGCGATTTACCACCTGAGTGGAATTCAAAGCGAACACTGCTAATTTCAGCTCTCCCATTTGCAGTAACCTTGGGTATCTTACCATACGTAACAAGACTCGAAAAATTCCTGTTAGCCGGTCTATCTTCTTACGATGATGTTAGCTTGTACCATGTTGCTCAACTTGCATGGATTGCTGGAATTATGTTACCACAAGCAATGCGGGCTGCACTACTACCATATCTCGGTGAAGCGAGAGATAACCCTGTAAAATTCAGTAATCGTATGCTTATTGCACACCACTGGACGATTGTCCTGCTACCTATTGGTTTGATTGCGGGCCATGCTATCGTTTCTTTTTCGATTCCTAGATTCTTCGATTCGGATTATTCGGATGCGGTACAGGTATTCGATATCCTACTCGCAGGTTGGGCGATGACGCTGTTGGCAGTGCCATGGTATGTCGCACTTCAAGCGGGCCATAACCCCTGGAGATTTACTACACTAATCGCGCTAGTTGTCCTAGCTGCAGGTATTTCTGGTTGGGTGCTAATCCCGCATTACGGAGTTATGGGGGCGGCTTGGGCTAGCGTAATTGGTTGCTGCATAATGCTATCATTTGCTAAATTGCTATGTGGAGATGAAGACCGTCTCAGCGACGGATTAGCAGTATTCTCAGTTGCTATTTGCTACCTGCTCTCAATCGGCAACCTGCTAGCAGTAATCGGGTTATTGACATTCGTGCCTGCGAAGAAATCCTTCGATTACTTACGCACAAAAGGCGCAATTACTCAAGAAGAGTAAGACTTCGTTCAATTTGTTAATTCGAACGGATGTATACTCAGCGCATTATTTCTGCAGCCTTTCTTACCATGTAAGGGACGTATCCCATTATGAAGAAGAAGTATCCAATGGCGCCAAGTATCCAAAGTGCAGGTACCTCGTAACCTATTCCAATTCCGATCATTAGCGCCAAAACTGCAGTTACTACGATAGATTCAACGAATCCAGTGATTGAGGTCTTCCACGAATCAACATAACTGAAACTGACATCGTCGCTTCTACCATCCTTCAGTGCTTTTCCTACAGGATAGATAATCATCTGACCATAAGCAATGATTGTAACTAGTGTAGCTATCACTAGAATGACCATTCCAGTGGTCGCTGAATCGGATGAAATCGCCATGTCGAATGCCATATACCATACGATGGATAGCAAAATCATAGACACAAACCAACCAGCTAGAGCTATGATTCCATACTTGAAAACGCTAAACGCTGCAGCCATGTTGATTGCTGGTTTTGGTGATGCCCCTGTTTTGATTACAACTGGAGCAATCATTGCAGGTGCTGTGTTTACTGGTTGAACTGCTGTCTCTTGAGGCATTACTGCCGGAGTTGGAGCCTCTGGAGCAGGTGGTGTTGCCTCACCTTCGGGAGTTGGTGGTGCTGCTTCTACCTCTTCCGCTGGAGCAGGAGCCTGTTCTTCCACAGGTACCCACTCTGTTCCGTTCCACATATAATTGCCATCTTCACTCAATTGCATGTGAGTCTGTCATCGTCCACACGTATAAACTAAGTCCCATCGAGGTGTCTTTGTCGTCTAGTTTTTCGGATTCGCAAAGTTTGACAATACCTAAATTAGAGTGATTCTATGAGTTTGGCCCATTGATTTCTTACGCTTTCCAGTTGGAAATCTTGGGGAAGATTAAGGTCTTGCCCATTCTCAAGGCTTGCTTCAACAGCATCTGCTAATTCGCTAACTTCGGGAGGGTAAACCTCCATCCATTCAGCCATATCACCAACATCAACAGCCACGACTGGGCAACCACAAACGATTGCCTCTTTTGCAACAAGAGGTCCTGACTCTCTTGTTGAAGTGATTAAGCAGACATCTGCGGCTAGCATCCTATCCCATACCATAGTACGTGGTTGCTTCTTTAGTGTTGTAATTCCAACCTTCCAACCACGGGTCTCCAACTCTTCCCCGACTCGGAGAGCGAGGATGTGATTTTTTTCTGGGCGCCTAGGGTCTGCTGGAAACAGGATGTCAATCTTTGATTTTCTGAACAGGCCATTGAATTTCTTCATTGGTTTGTGCCACTCATCATCCACGTTTACATGACACGGTATTGTAATCGAATCGAACCTAGCCAAAGAGTTAGAAACAACCACCAGGCGATCTGCTGAGCGGGCTAAAGATGAGATTCTTTTTCCTCTATGGTCGTTTAGTGCGACGTCAAAATCATGACCATGAACAACTGCAATCCAAGGAACTGAATGCTTCTTAGCAATCGATTTAGCCGCGTATCCTGCTGGCCACAATGTATGACAAATCACCAAGTCTGGTTTCCATTTTTCCGAAATCCCTGACGCGCTGAAAGCGGTTATTGAAGGGAAATCGGGAAATTCCCAGTGGCGCTTTACTGTGACTTCAAATTCTCCGTGATTGAATGATTTCGGTGCTTTTGCAACCCCTTCCATTGTAGAGCGGCGCGCTTCATTCATTCTCAGCATGCGCGGTAGAACGTTCAGAACCTTGACTTCATGACCGAGTGACTTTAGCAATTCAGCGTGGTCGCTAACAAACGTCCCTCTTGCCACATTTTCTGGAATTGGGAACAGCCGGGTAACCAGCAGTATCTTCATCGGTATCACTCTAGAGCTTGGTGAATAATTGAAAGGTTGTCTGCTACGCTAGCTTTGTCGTTAAACAAGCCTGAACCTACAACACAATTGGTCACTCCCCACTCTCTTAGCATTGCAATGTTGTGGGCCTTTACTCCACCATCGACTTGGATTTGAACAGGTCTTCCTCCCGCTGCAACTTGTGCGTCAATCGCTTCCCTTAGCCTTCTTATCTTACTTTCAACAGTCGGGATGAACGATTGGCCTCCAAACCCTGGGTTCACGCTCATAACCAAAACTAGGTCGATTTCTGACAGCACTTCCAAAGCCGCTTCAACTGGAGTTCCCGGGTTGAGAGTTACTCCAGCAGTTGCCCCTGAAGCTCTGATTGCAGTCAAGCACCTGTGGAGGTGTTTTACTGCCTCTACATGCACAGAGATGTGATTTACACCTGCGTCAATATACTGCTGAAATGAATCTTCAGCATTCTCAATCATGAGATGTGCATCAAAAGTTGGTCCATCACCAAGTGCCTTTCGCAACTTGGCAATAACCGGGGGCCCGAATGTCAAATTCGGTACGAAATTGCCGTCCATTATGTCCAAATGGAGCCAATCTAATCCTGCATCAACCGCCTCACTACATGCATTTCCTAAATCGGCTAGGTCGGCGGTAAGAACAGATGGTGCGATAATCATCAATACCCTCTCAGGTCATGCGAATAGGTGTCAAGACATGAGTATTGGGGTGTACAAACCCTCTTAGGAGTGGCGAAGTTCGCTAGGGTTGGTGAGATAATGGGCCAAGTCAAGTCCGTCACAGATTCTGAATTTGATAGCGCAATTAACGGAGACGAATGGGTTCTCGTAGATTTCTGGGCACCATGGTGCGGACCGTGCAAAGCACTGGGCCCTATCTTGGAACAAGTTGCAGAAGAAATGCCAGTTACAATTGCTAAAGTCAACACTGACTCTGATTCAATGAATGCTGCAAAACTTGGAGTGCGTGGCATTCCAGCATTATTCTTATTCCACAACGGAAAGATGGTTGCCAATCAAACCGGAATGGTTCCAAAGCCAGCCCTAACAAACTGGCTGAACCAACAAATGTCCGCTAGCGATTTCTGATTTACTTCAGGCTCGCTTTGCGCTTTTTTGAAGCGGTTCCTACTTCTCTTTGGAATCTCTCTCTCAGTGCCTCGTGTAGCCACATTCCTTCCTCCAACTCGAGTAATAGACCGTAAGTTAACAATCGCTCAGGTGGGTTGCCTTCCCAATTTACTGCTGCAGATAGTTTGCTCCATTTCACGGGAGATTCTGCCACTGCCAATGTTGCGAGCAGTTCGTGTTCTTCTGGTGGCATGTGATTGATGATTTCTTCATCCAAGAATTTCAGCCAATCCCCGTGAGTTGTTTGCCCGTATATTTCCAAGAGTTCCAATGCCAAAGGATGACCCCCTGTCATCTTGTGTACGTCTTCTGGGTCTGCAGATGCACCATCCATGGTTTCCACCCAGTCAGTTATCTCATCGATTGAAAGACCATGAAGGGGTAATTCTTGGACAATATCTCTAGTATGGACGTCTCTTCTATCATACACGTCTAGAGTTGTCCTTGAAATGAATACTAGCCTTAGAGGTGCCTTCTTTGAGATATCTAGCAGAGCCCCTAGTAGGTCTCTTGCTTCAGTAGTAACATGGTGTACATCATCCAAAACAATTAGCCAATATGGCGGAGGACCACCTGATTCCCCTACGAACCTCTCTCTGATAGCTTGTGCATCCGTGAGGTATGCGAGTAATCTGCGTCGCCATGAGTCTACGTCGAATTCTGCACCAGGAGTGAGCGGCAAAGTTTCCATCAATTGGTAAGGATCGTGTTTGTCATCGACACCAAATCTATGCAATAGTGAGACAGCCAAGCCAACCGCCTTATCCCAAGGCTGACAGGGGTACCAGCAAACAGAGAGGTGTGGTACTTCATGCATGTGACTTCCTAACCAATTTGCCACAAGTGTTGATTTACCAATCCCAGCAATTCCATGGATTACCATACAGGGAGACCCTGATTCAAACCAATCATCAAGACCAGAAATCGCATCAACCCTACCATGAACAGTTCTTGTTTTTGGAGGCGAGGTATGGTACGTCGCGTGTGCGCCAGCCAATAACTTCAGTCTTCCTGGGGGTGGCAAGTCAGTATCTTCGGATTTTTTCTTGACCAAGCCAAATCTGATGTCGCCAAATGTTAGAACGCCTTCGTGCTGAGCATGAAGAAGTATCTGCAGCACGGAAAGATCCGCTTGAAGACGACCCGGTGCTTCACATGCCTCTACTTCTAGCAGCGTATTTGATTCATCTCTGATGAGTACTTTCAACTTAGATAACTCAGATAGTCGATTTTTGGCCTCCTCACGGCCATCATCTGTGAGTTGCCACGTTTTCTGCTTACGGTCATCTCCCCTAATGGAACGAGAGTGCTCACTGACCATTCTTTTCCTCAATAGAGTTCGCATTGCCCTACTCACGTTAGGAGGGTGTTGAGCACACGCTTCTGCGATACCTGGCCTTGTCAGTGCCGCAGTGACAACGTAGCGGTCGGCTTGTTCGTCCTCTTCCAATAGATGCAAAAGGATTCGATCTTTGACCGCCACATTCACTTTAGGAATGTCTCCGGTCATGGCGGTGCTATGATGAATTTACATTCAATTATATCCCAAGAATTTTGATTTACGTATTGAGCATTAAAACAGTAAGTCCTTTATTAGAGCAACAACCCGCATACCATGGCTTTCCCAAAATGGCGTTCTTTGTTCCTGACCGCTTTGATGGTAGGAATGCTGGCACTACCATTGGCAAGCGCTGCCGATTCAGACGGCGACGGAATAGATGATTCCGTCGACGACTGTCCTTACTCTTACGGAGATTCAAGCGCTGACAGAAGCGGATGTCCGGACAGAGACGGTGATGGAACCTCGGACGTGAACGATGGATGGACGTCCATTAACCCCAGTTTCGCAAAGGATGTTGCGTTGACTTCGAACTTTGACTATTGGGACGTTGACCATTCCCCTGATGGAGAATTCATGGTTTCGTCCGACGAAAATGGATATGCAAGAATTAGAAATTCCACCACCGGCGTGATTATCAGATCCGTACAAGCATTTACAGACGATGCAACCCAAGTTGCATGGTCAGGAGATGGCACATACATCGCTGTATCGACAGATGCACAAGACGTTGTGAAAATGTACTGGGCAAGTAACCTCAGCAACGTCCATGGAGACATTTCTGCAGACGTTGGAGGAGGAGATCAAGTCAATGATTTGGCATTTTCCAATGACGGTAGTATGTTAGCAATCGCAATTGGTAGGTCCGGAAATGGTGGAACCAACGGAGTTGTTAGAGTAATCAATACGACTGATGGAACGGTAATCAGCAATGCAAACCCAGCTGGAGAAGACAGGTTCTACAGCGTGGCCTTTGCTCCAAGCGACACGCACCTTGTTGCTGGTGGAAACGGAGAAGCGTACATTGTTGAAACAAATACGTGGTCTACTACTTACACCATCGGGACGCCTGCGGGTTCAGTAAATGATGTTGCCTGGTCTCCCGACGGAGAGAGAATTTCTGTTTGTGAAGGATGGACTCAAGGACAAGGTGGTTCAAGGCTAAGATTGTTCAATACCGCAAACTGGGCTAATCACAAAACATGGTCCCACACAACTTCCTGTTTGTCGACTGACTTCTCACCCGATGGTAAGCAAGTGGTTTACGGAGGAAGTTACTACGAAGCCGATGGTGCGAAAATGAAGGTGTTTGAAGTTTCAACTGGCAATTCAATAGACACCCTTCTGCAACCAAGACCAAACAATTGCCAAGGCACTCAAGGAAATAATTGCGGCCGGACATATGGAGTTTCATGGGACCCTGATGGCTCTAGAATTGCTCAAGCATTCGGAACCAACGACGAGGGCCTATACATTTGGTTCGCAGACCTAGATCCAGACAATGATGGATGGAATACTTCCGACCAAGGAGACGGAAAGAGTGACGCATTCCCTGATGAAGGAACACAGTGGCAAGACTCTGATAACGATGGGTATGGCGATAATCCGCTCCCTGCATTCCAAGGTGACGCTTGTCCTACCACATATGGAACCAGTTTCCAAGACAGATTCGGATGCCCTGATGGCGATGGAGACGGATACTCAAACGAGGGAGATGTATTCCCTACCGATAAAGACCAGTGGGCAGATTCTGATTCTGACGGTAGAGGAGACAATTACTACTACGACGTTCAACAATTTACTGAACTTCATATCAACCAAAGAGGCGACGCATTCCCGATGAATCCAACTCAGTGGAATGACACAGATGGTGACGGATGGGGGGATAACTACGACAATGCATCCTGGACTGCCATCAGGCCTGTTGACGACCCTTCAACATCTGATGTCGATGAGAGTTGGCCCGGACTCTATGATTCCGCTGCTACTAAAGTCGACAAATTCCCGCTGTTCAGATACCAATGGGCTGATTCTGATGGCGATTGGATTGGAGATGAGCAAAACACTCCACTATCGGATGGTTGTCCAAATACATGGGGTAATTCTACCGAAGATAGAATCGGGTGTAGAGACACCGATGGAGATGGATGGTCAGACTCAACTCCAGATTGGCCAGCACACCCAACAGGAGATGCTGACGCATTCCCTGACGACCCTACTCAATGGAGGGATAGTGATGGAGATGGGTTCGGTGATAATACCACAGGAAACAATCCTGATGAGTGCCCAGGAGAATACGGAACATCCTCCGTTGACAGAGTAGGTTGTCCAGATGCTGATGGCGATGGATGGTCAAATGCGGGGGACCCATTCCCAACCGATGGAACCCAATGGGAAGACAGAGACGGTGATAATTACGGAGACAATCCAGACGGAAACAATGCAGACGCATTCCCCGATGATTCAAGCCAGTGGGCAGATAGTGACGGCGATGGCTACGGAGATAGACCAATCATACCAAATGGCGATTTCTTCCCGAATGATCCGACTCAATGGAGCGACTCAGACGGCGATGGATATGGAGACGACCCTAACGGGAACAATGGTGATCAATGTCCTGAACTTTATGGTGATTCAACAATACCTGCTGCAAGAGGCTGCCCGGACACAGACAAAGATGGAGTTGTAAACCCATTCGATGCATTCCCTGATGATTTCTATCAACAAACCGACAAAGACGGTGATGGTTGGGGAGACAACCAAGCGGTTCCAAACGGAGATGAGTGCCCAGACGAAGCTGGCACAAGTACAAACAATTCAAGGCAAGGCTGCCCCGATGCTGATAACGATTCATGGGCAGATGTTGATGACATGTTCCCCAATGACCCACTGCAGTGGGAAGATACTGACCTCGATGGATGGGGCGACAATTATGGCTGGGTGAACACTACAATAGCCGATGAAACCGATATTGGCAATCTCATTACGATTAGAGAACAATGGGGAGATGCATTCCCTCTCGACCCTAGCCAGTGGTCAGATACCGATGGTGACGGGTTTGGAGACAATAATACTGGTAGACTACCCGATGCATTCCCGCTTAGAGCATCACAGTGGGCTGATACCGACGGTGATGGCTACGGTGACAATCAGAAATTAGGCTCATGGCAGCCGGATGAATGTAATGTCAAGTATGGTGAATCATACGTCGATTATTTCGGTTGCCCTGATAGCGATAAAGACGGGGTCTCAGATCAAACAGACCCTTGTCCATATGATTCTTCAATCAGTGCTGGAATTAGAGGTCAGGAGCAATGTGCTTCTTTCGATGACCACGACAATGATGGAATTCCCAACGAATTTGATGCAGATTTCGTTGCAGGAGCAGACGGTGATGATGAAGGCGGACTAAGTACTGAAATTCTAATTTTAGTAGGCCTAATGGTGTTCCTTCTAGCGGTTATTTCAGTTGCAATGGTTGCAAAGCAAGCTGGACGAAGAAAGGCAGCATACAACCGCGCTGAAGAAATGAAAGTTAGCGCAATGTTCCAAGAAGAGGAAGCTCGAAGGCTTGAATGGATAGAGTACTATGTTGCCCAAGGCGACACTGCGAAGGCCATGGAATTAGGTTGGACGCCTCCTGCCGAAGTCCCTCAGTGGCAGCAGCACCAAATGCAACAGCAACAAGCACAGCAAGAAGCCGTTCCTACCATGATGAGTTTAGATGAACTCTGATTAAGAATCCTGAGCTCTAGCCCTTTCTCTGCGCGCTTTTTCTGCAAGACTATCGTCGAATGCTAAGAAATCTAAATTGTTCCAAGCTTCATCGTCGTCTAGTGCATTCAAAGCCTCATTATCGGAAAGGAGTTGCCTAACTGTAATGAAAGTAGGATTTGTTCCATCAGACAACTGATACTGATGCCCTGGGAGAACCAACCAATCACTTGGTAGATTCAATAATCGCTTTCGTAAGTGAATCAATGATTTCCTCTGCGCATCAACATCTCCACCGAATAAATCGGTCCTTCCACATCGACCGAGGAACATACAATCTCCACTTACAACCACGCCTTCGCCAATGAAAGTCATGTGGCCAGGCGTGTGACCTGGTGTGCAGTGAGCCTCAATTTCTAATTCTCCCAATTTATGGACGATTGAGGAAAATGGTTCATTTGACCAAACTTGGTTTGATGGTCCGTCCCATCCTCTTTTTGATTCATCTTCGTGCACCCACACCTCTCTGTCCTGAAGTCCATCGACTCCCTTTGAATGGTCCCAATGTGAATGAGTTAGCCAAACCTGTTCAAGGTTGTAGTCATGTGAATTACAAACGTTCAACCAGTAATCTGCGAAAAACGGATCGATGATCGCAGCTTTGTTTGTTTTTTTGCAAACAAGTAGGTGATTCAAATTGTCCCAATCGCCTAACTGCGCCTGATAAACCAGCATTTTTTCCGTTTCTAGTATGCATTTAGCCATCTTCGCTCACCAACCCGATGGACCGCATCCCTTCTAAGGGATGACGTACATGGTTTACCATGGGCAGGGAGCGAATGCTGGCTATTGTTTTGGCTGGCCTTCTTGCAGCCATGGCTCCCAGCGCCTTTGCTAACCAAGGAAATATTACCTTGAATTCTGTACTCGTCGATGCTCCAGAAAAGGGATGGTATTCGTCTGGAGATATTGTCTCAGTCTCAGGAATCATTACCAATGAAGGAGATGCTACAAGCATAACTGTAGACCCCTCGTGCAACGAAGTTTTACGAATATGGAGTGAGGGACTACTACTTATTGATGGGACTGTCAATTGCCTTGGGCAAAGCAGAGGACTAGACATTGGTGCGAATTCAGAATCCGTCTTGGATACTCTAACTTGGGACCTCAGAAATTCAGAAGGCGAATATGTCCCCTCAGGGGATTACACAGTGGAGTATTACATCGCTGGAGAAGGATTGACTTCCAGTGTTGAGGTTCACGTTCAGACTCCACTCGATATTCCTGAAGAATTGGATATGACAATTATTGCAACTGCGAGAGACGGGGTACATGCCGAAGCATCCCCTAGTATCCTCACAGTTCGCCTAGCAAATACACTCAATGAAAATATGGAATTAGATTTCCAAAACTGTGCACTGGTCATCAATAGCGAATTGCATGGTGACTGCGGACCTACTTCACTGAGGGGAATGGAAGTTGTAACGATTGCACAAATTCCAGTCGAACTAACTGCTGGTGAAAATACGTACTCTGTTTCAATTGGAGATTCACAACTAAGTCAAGATATCACAATTATTGCGAGTGAAGATGTCGACCAAGGTGTTAACAGCGGCCCATTAGGAGAGATGGCCTTAGACTTGCAATTACAAGGTGATTTGGAATTTGAAGAATTAGAAATATTCAGTCCTGAAATTTTACTAAAAAATAACGGGAATTCCGATGTCTCTTTGGATTTTGAAACCAGCTGTCTAGGTGAGATCTGGGTCGTTGACTCTAGTGGCTCTGTAGTCATGGACTCTAGATTTGGCAAGGACTGCACAAATCTCGAAGTTGAATACTTGATAGAACCAGGGACAGACCGCATATTTTCCCAATCTGACTGGAGTTTTATCGACATGACAGGATGTCATATCGCACCTGGAGAACTGACTGTAATCATGGAAATTCCTGAGCATGATTTGTACGGAACAGAAGTCATCAATCTTCTAAGGGAGCGTGATGATTATTGCATAGATTCTACTCTATCTATTGACGCTGAATTCAGCGGGGATGAGACGCTAACAGTATCACCTGAGATATCGAGTATAGTCTCTAGTGACCTGACTTGGTTCAATTCATGTGGGGTTTTCTCAACCCTTTACAAAAATGGACAAGAGATTGATAGTTTGTTATCGCAATGTGAATACAACTCAACGATTACAGTTCAGTTTACAACGATGGAATTAGAATCGTTTGAAGTGGACATGTCGCAACATGGAGAAGGAGAATTTACACTTGCATTCGAAACTCTAACCGCACCGATTACCAAATCCACAGTTTCATTCTCTTGGCCATTAGAAACCGAATCTGAAACTCAAGAAGTCACTGAAGAAGTCGTCGAAGAAGTTGATTCAAGAATTATTTCTGGAACTTGGAGTGCTACATCCAATGATTTGGGAACTTGCTGGTTACTCAACACTCCAGATGAAGGAATCATCACACTGGCTGGAGCTCAAGGATTGGCATCCTGGGCACCGCGTGTTGGAACAACTGGTGATTATCTCGTTCAAAATTCAGATCCTGCCCCGGAATGTTCTGATTTCTCTTCTCAGTCATTCACGATTACAGAAATATACACTGAAGAGTTGCTAGTCAAGGATGAAGATCAAGAAACTGTAATCGTTGCAGAAACTCCTGTACAATCGTCAGAAGAACAAATCAGTCCTACTGTCGTAACAATCACAGTCGCAGTAGCAAGTACTGGAATACTATCCCTACTTGTCGCAAGTATTGCAACTAACGAGTCATGGAGAATTCCTGCTACTAGTGCTGGTTTGTGGCTACTTGGATTAGTTGGCCGTACAAGTGAAACCAGTGATGGAAGATACCAAAGGGGACGTTTGATGGGTTACTTAACTGCAAACCCAGGTTGCCACTTCCGCGCACTGATGGCGGCACTGGAAATGTCAAATGGACAGATTACACACCATTTGAAAATTCTAGAAGATGAAGGCAGGATTTGGAGAAGAGCAGATGGTAGATTGGTCAGATTTTATCCATACACATCAAATCTGCACCCCGGTGTTTTAGACCAAGACCTCCCTATGCCGCCTCTATCACCTGACCCCAATAGCCTACAAGGTAAAATTCTGAGATTATTGGATGACGATGGGCAGATGAAGAAGTTCCCGACACAGGCTGAGTTAGCACACAGACTCAACAGATCTCAACAACTGGTCAGCCACCATCTTAGAACATTGCAAAAATACGGTTTGGTCCTGAAACAAAAATCTGGCTTAAAGAATAGATATTGCTTGACTAAAGAAGCAATCTTCCTACTAGAGACTACAGAGTTATGATTCGCAGATGGTTTCAAGGCCATTACCTATGTCGAAGGTTCGTCCCGTGGGGCGAAGAGTTGTTTTGATGACGGATTATATTCCACAAAATACTGAGTTGTCTTGGCAAAAAGCCTGGGACGATGCGGGGATCTTCAACGTTGAATTCAATGAAGGCAATCCGAAATTCTACTGCCTAGAAATGTATCCTTACCCATCTGGCAAGATGCACATGGGCCACGTTAGAAATTATTCAATTGGAGATGCAGTTGCAAGATACAAGCGTCTTATGGGGTACGATGTATTGTATCCTATGGGATTTGATTCATTTGGAATGCCTGCAGAAAATGCTGCGATTGCAGAAGGTGGCCATCCTCACGACATCACTGAAAGAAACATGGCATCAATCACTGAACAAATCAAGCGGATGGGGTTCTCATATGATTGGAGGCGAATGGTCAAAAGCCACGACCCACAATACTATCGTTGGAATCAGTGGTTCTTCCTAAAATTCCTTGAAAGAGACCTTGCATATCAAGAGTTTGCGCCTGTCAACTGGTGCAACTCTTGTGACACTGTATTGGCCAATGAGCAAGTAAAGGCAGGAAGATGCTGGAGATGCAACGGGCCTGTAATTCAAAAAGAAATGAGTCAGTGGTTCCTGAATATTACAAACTATGCACAAGAACTCCTTGATGGCTTGGAAACTATTGATTTCCCTGAGAATGTGAAGGCTCTCCAGCAAGACTGGATTGGCAGGTCTGAAGGTGCCGAAATCGAATTTGGAATAGAAGGCCATGATGACACAATCAGAGTTTTTACAACAAGGCCTGATACTCTATTTGGTGTGACTTTCATTACACTCGCTCCCGAACATGAATTAGCAGAAAAACTAGTTTCAGGAACCGAATATGAAGGCGAATGGAAATCTCTGCATGATGAAATAATGGTCATGAGCGAGTTTGACCGCATCAAAAACATGGGAAAGAAAAAGGGGGTTCCTACCGGCTCTTTCGCAATCCACCCCTTAACCGGTGAAAAAATTCCAATTTGGATTGGTAATTTCGTTATCGCATCTTACGGAACTGGCGCTGTAATGGCAGTACCTGGCCACGATGAGAGGGATTTTGATTTCGCAAAGAAATACGATATCCCAATCAAGCGAGTACTTGTCATGAATGAAGAGGCAAGTTCGGATGATGAATTAGAAGCCGCTGAATGTGATTTAGGATGGATGGTAAATTCTGGTCTTGAGGGGTTTGATGGCCTGTATGGTGATGAGGCAAAAACCGCTGTCTGCCAAGCTCTAGAGCAACAAGGCAAAGGCAATGGAACCGTAAACTGGAAAATTCGACCATGGCTCATCAGCCGGCAGAGGTACTGGGGAACTCCAATACCGATTATTCACTGTCCATCATGCGGGGTTGTACCTGTTCCTGAGGAGCAACTTCCGGTTGAATTACCAAGAGACGTCATATTCGATGGCAAAGGAAACCCCTTGGAGACTAGCGATTCCTTCTGTAATGTCGACTGCCCGAAGTGCGGCGCCCCTGCAAAGCGGGAAACTGACACTATGGATACATTCGTAGATTCATCGTGGTACTTCCTAAGATACTCTGATTCCATGCAGAATGAAGTTCCTTTCAATCCCGAAGTTGCAAACCATTGGATGAATGTGGATTTCTATTGCGGCGGAATTGAACACGCTCAAATGCATTTGATTTACGCTAGATTCTGGACAAAGGCTCTACGAGACATTGGTCTGCACAATATTGACGAGCCATTCAACGAACTGCTTTGTCAGGGCATGGTGAACAAATCAGCGCCTTGGTGTAATTCCTGTGCGATTACACTCCACGTCGACCACACAGATCAGGCCTGCCCTCATTGCGATGAACCACTCTCAATTAGAAGTGCAAAAATGAGCAAGAGTCTAGGTAACACTGTATCTCCTGAAGAGATGATTGAAAAGTATGGTGCTGATACTGTGAGATTGTTCATCCTATTCGCTGCAAACCCAACTGCTGGGATGGATTGGTCTGATGCTGCTTTGGAAGCAAACTATCGCCAAATGGTGCAGCTTCATGGCATGCCTGAATCGATATTGAATTGGCAGGGACAAGCAAGTGACATCGATGTTTGGATGATTGCAAGATTGAAACAAAGGTACAATCAATGGCAAGATGCAATGGATAGTTACGACCTGAGAGGTGCTGTAGATGCCAGCCATTTCGACCTCGTTAAAGACCTAAATTGGTATAGACGGAGAGGTGGAGAAAACCCACAAATTGGTAAAGAAATACTCGATGTATGGTGCCACATGATCTCAGTTGCAACACCGCACCTAGCCGAAGACTGGTGGAAGATTATGGGCAATGACGACCTCATTGCTGGAAGGACATTTACCAAGCCTGCTGAATTAACCTCAGATGAAAAATCAGCCTTGGAGGCTGAAACCTACCTCAGGTCATTCTTAGAACAAGCAAGAAAGGTCGCAAAGGTTGCTGTCAAACACATTGGTGGGCAGCCAGAAAGTGCGACAGTTCATACCTCGAGACCGTGGAAAAGAGAACTGGCAATAGCTGCTATCAATCACGTAAATTCAGGAGGGAACGTCAAAGCATTTGCAGGCATTCTAGCAGAATTGCCATTTGTTAACCCTGATAACAAAGGGGAAATCATGGGCTTCTGGGGGAAGCGTATGCTGCCTCAAATTTTCAAATGGTCTGATGACGAAAAGACCATGATCTGTGGAAACCTAGACGAAGGAGCCATTCTCTCGGCAGCTTCAGGATTCATCTGTAGCGATCTCGGACTCTCCAGTATCGATATCGAGTCGGGAGTGGTTGACGTTGGAAGAAGCAGTGCTGCTATCCCCCTCGCCCCCTCCATCGTCTACAGCTGATGTGGAATTTTGACCGACCGTTGGAACGGATTTAGGCTTGGGCGGGTCAGGCCTAAATGTCACGTATGCTGCTATTGCAACCAAAACTCCTGCAATGCCAAATAAGAACCAAATTAGGAGTGAGGTCTCTTCATTATCTTCACTAGATTTCCCTTCATCAGTAGTCTTGACGGTACATCCCGTGGAAGAGACCACATCGCCAGGCGGCGTTGCTGGACATAAGTCGTTGAGATTGTGAACACCATCTCCGTCATCATCAAGTTGTACGCCTGAACAACCCTCTGTGTCCACTTCTAATCCTAGAGGAGTGTATACACACTTGTCATCTTCATTCAAAAATCCATCATTATCGACATCATCATCTTCCGTGAAATCTATGCAACCGTCTTGGTCGAAATCCATCCCCAATCCCGCCAATCCAATGTAACCTCTGGGACAAGAGTCCTCCGAGTCAACAATGCCATCCGAGTCGTCATCTGTGTCTTCATAATCATCGTGGCAGCCATCGCTATCATGGTCGAAGGATGAGTTCCAATTGATTTCTCCTGTCGGACATGCATCTGAAAGGTCTAGAACGTTATCTCCGTCATCATCTGCATCTCTGTCTGCATCTCTACAACCATCTTGGTCGTGGTCAATGTCGTGCGCGCTTACCCAACTAAAGCCGTCGAGCGGACAATTGTCTAGAAGGTCGTCGATTCCGTCACCATCTGTGTCATTTTCACAAGCATCACCAATTCCGTCACCGTCTAGATCTGCTTGGTCGTCGATTATTGAAGGGCACTTGTCCAACTGGTCCACATAGCCATCTCCATCAGAATCGACGTCTTCACAACCATCTTGATTCTCGTCGTTTTCCAAAGTTGAGACCCAGCCAACAGGTCCTTTTGAGCACACATCATAGTAATCGAAAATTCCATCCTCATCATCATCGAAATCTTCTGTTAGGTCCCTACAGCCGTCGCCATCATGGTCCGTGAAAGGAGAAGATATCCAATCCATTTCTCCCGGGTTACAATCGTCCCAATCATCCGCTACCGAGTCGCCATCATCATCTTCGTCGCAAGCATCACCATACAGGTCTCCGTCGGTATCAATTTGGTCGGGATTCGCAACCCTTGGACAGTTGTCTTGTCCGTCTGTCAGGCCGTCAGAATCTTGGTCTCTAGCATAATTCCAGAGCGCTATGTCGCTATATCCTGAAGACGAGGCTGTAAATGGGCCCATGTTTGCCGTTCCCTGAATTTGCATTCCAATAATTGGTGAATCATCAAGACTGAAAGAGAGGGATTTTGGCGAATCATCCCCGTCTCCTCCGGCAGAAATCGCCCAGTCCCATTGCCCTAAGTCGCTGATTTGTGCAACAAAGATGTCTCTCTTTTCCCAGTTCGAATCGTAATCAGAGAGTAAATCCACCCCCAAGGTAAATTGAGAAGTGTATGTCCCTGCAACAATCAGATTATCTCTATCATCGATAATCAATCTCTCAAGACTTTCCCAGCCTTGGCCCCCTGCATTAGTCACACTTTCCCAAACCCCTCCTGAGGAGATTGTAGCATGGAATAAGTCAATCCAGCCATTCGACGTGGCGCTGATGAAGCCAAAGTCGACTGTGTCTTCGATTTGTCCTACAACGTGCACTGTTCCAGTGCTATCAACAGCGCAATCATTCGCCCAGTCTTCCCCATCCCCATTAGCATAAGACGTCCACGTGAAATTACCATCTCCTGCTATTTGGACGACGAAAATATCAGTTCCACCTTGTGCTTGCACTGTGTCTACATAATCTAATGAGCCGTAGAACGTACCAGCAATATGCAAAAATCCATCATCTGAATAACACATTCCTCCGAACATTTCTACGCTATCCTTGCTCGAAATGACATTTGTCCATTGTATAGCACCATTTTCATCATAGTGAAAAATACCAAGATTTATTCCATCTAGCCCAGGAACGAAATCATCACCGATTTCAACATCTCCCCTATGGAATATACCTGCGGTAACACCACCGTTTGGACTCACTTCAATATCGAATCCTGACAAATCAGCGTCGTTAGAGATTGTTCGCAACCAGATGGGCGTTGCATTACCATTAACGATTGAAAACCTTCCAACAAAAGCATCGCCTTCGCCGTTGTCATCCCCTTTGTTTAGTGTAAATGATGAGACCGTCATTTCGCAGGCCTCTCCAGCCGTTCCGAAGCAGAAGTATCCAACTACGAATACATCTCCTGATGGGTGTAGAGTAATTGCATTTATTCCGTCATCTCCTGAACTGCCGAAATTCATTGCACCGGTCCAATTCCCGGTCGTGTTCATCGTAGCGATGAATGCATCCTTATCGCCACTCATTCCAACAGAGTTTAGACCTGTGTCATTGAACATGATTGCTGTGGTAAAATCTCCTGCAATAACTATACTTCCATCACTCAGAACAACGTGGCCCGCAATGTAATCTTCGTCGAAGCCCCCTGCGGATTCAACCCATCCTAAGGGTTCGTCTTCCCCGGCGACAGCAGACATTAGCGACAATAGCATCAAAGAAACTAGCCCAAATGAGAGTGTCCGACGCATATATCCCCATCAACATCATACACTTCAACTCATGGATTTGTCCAAAATTTCAATTCTTAGGCTCTGCATAGGTAAACCATGGGCAAAGTTTTCACTCACACCGCTAGGAAATCAATGCCCCCACAGCAGGTGAAAAAAGGACTTGCAGCATTTCGTAACCCAAGCAAATGGCCAGATTGGAATAGCAATGCAAAGAACCTGCTTGCAACAAAAGCTGAATCTATGGATGAAGGCGATCATCTCGCAGTTTTTCAAATGGTAAAAGGCAGTTTAATTGAAACAAAGTGGTTGGTCGATTCCATTAGAGAAGGAGATGAATACTGCGAAATTGAATTGGTTGGAGAAGGACAAAGTCGCAATGAAAGGCCAATCGCTAAGGGGCTCAAAAATCTCATGATTTCAATCACATTCCTATACCAGGAAGGCGGTGGTATTGAGGTACATGCTAGTTGTGAGGTTTCGATGCTGCTTGCTGTCTTTTCTAAACAGATTAATGGATTCATGAAAAGCCAAGCAGAGCAGTTTCTAACCGATTTATCGTCCATAGAATAACCGGTGTATCTATGGAACGTGGGCGTTAGCATCCAAATATGGCAGCCAAAGGCGGTAGCGGCAGTAGCAACCGCCGACGAAAACCGAAAAAGAAGCCTAAAGCGCATGGCGGTCCGCCAAGAAGTGAGTTGATTGCAAGGCATTCTGAATTCGATAAATCAGCGAAGGATGCAGCAAACAATCGATTTGACCAATCACCATTACCGATAGGGATTCCAGAGGATACACCAACTCCTGGGCACTTCAGTTTTGAGTGGGAGAACAATCCTGTTTCACTCAAAACTGAATCTATTCTTGCTGGCAAAGTGGTAAGGAGAGGAGAGTTTGGTTGGTTATCAGACGAAAGAGTTGCAGAAATTGGAAAAATGGTCGACGATTTGGACATGACTCTTGACCAAGCACTATCCCTAAGAAGCGCCATGTTACAACAGAAAACCGTTTATTCACACGGTCAACTACAAGCTAGAGGAAAAGCCCTCTACAGGCTTTACAGAGAAGGAGCGACAATAGTTGGCCTCTCAAAAAAATTTGATTTCCCCCCGATGAATATTTTCAGATTGATTCTCAAAGAGATGGGGTGGTCAAAGTCCCGAATTAAGGAAACTTTGAGAGCGCCATCAAAATTCAGAGAAAGAGAAAGAAGAGAGTTTGAAGAAGCAGAAGCAGCAGATCGAGTAAGCAATGTTGACCAATCTGAAACTCACTATCGAGCCGATATTTTCGAAGATATTCTAGCAGACTGGTTTGAGGACCAAGGTGTTCGTGTTAGAAGACAAGGGGAAATGGTCAAGGAACAAATGAAAGAACATGGTCGCCCAGTAAACACACCTGATTTGTTATTCTTAGACCACGTCGAAATCAATGGAGAGCCTGTCGCATGGATTGATGCAAAGCATTTCTATGGTGCTGACGTCAATTTTCAGAGGAAGAAAATTGTCAAGCAGGCTGGCAGATACGTAGATACTTGGGGCCAAGGAGCACTTGTTTTCCGCCACGGGTTCTGTGAAAATATACACATCCCAGGTACTGTTCTCTTAGATTGTGGGCCGTTGGATTTAGAACCGCTAAACCAGGTTACTGAATCCTAGTTTCTCTTACACCTAGTCCAAAACTTCGCAATTTTGCTGCTATCTCACTATAATCTGGCTCATTTCCTAATTGAGTTGGAACGATTATCAAAGAAGTTCCCAACATACACAAGTGGGGGCTGAGTGAGTCATCCGTATTCTCGAGTACTACACTGAATAGATTTGCCCTTTCCACTTCCTCAAGTAAGCCGGACTGCATCGCAAAATTATCTGCTTCATGTAGTAACATATTCCATATTGAAGGATTCCAGTCGTGCCTCTTCAATCGCTCTACTGCTGCTTCGCCAGCATTACTGATTTTGACCTGCCATTCAGGATCATCGATGTAACTTGAGGTATGCTTCTTGCCTTCTGGGTCCCAAACTAGCAAAGCAGGTGTATCTGCACTAAATCCTTCAGCCTGACCTGGAATAGGAGGGCTACCGGGTGTAATTCTCAATTCACAGCCTCCTGCCCATAGCCCCAATATATCTCCTAAACCCCCAGAGATGTTTCTTTCAATACGATGAGCGAGCCTTGCTAGTTGGCCTTCATCACCTCTATCGAATAATTCTCCTAACGCCAGACTTGTTGCTAGCAAACCTGCAGCAGACATGCCAAATCCTTGTGAAATTGGCAATTCCAGTTCGACTTCAATTTCAACTGCAGACTCGATGTTGAAAACGTATCTAAACGATTTCAGTAACTCAAGATACAAATCATTACCTTCTGCGAATACCTCGCCATCCATGGTGCGCACAGAAACTCTGTCTGTTCCTTCATTGAGGATTCTTACAGTTGATACTACTCCGTCTTCTAGACAAAATCCTGCTCCTTTTGAGCCCTGATTTCTAGCTAAGAGTTGCTTTGAGTTGACCGAAAAGAGAAGTGTCACATGCCCCCCCACATGTACTGTGACTTCACTCATCAGACCAATGCTGACCGCCATAGGTCATGATGGTTCGCTAAATCCAGTGATGGATTTTGACTTCAAGCAAATGCTGCGTCGATTTCACCAGTGATCTTCTCAAAGCGAGAAACTAGTTCTTCACAAGCCCTGTTGAAGATTTCTTCGGCTGGCATTGAACCGTCTGATTCGAATGAGAATACGTATTCTCCCTCGATGTCTTCCATGACAATTGCGTTATCGAAGTCATCCTCACGGCCTGTACCGTATCCAACTTGCTGTAGTGCTCTTTCCAAATCAAGAACTGAGTCTACGTCGGTGCACTCCTTGTTTGTGAACAACTTGGAATTTATCGCACGGCCGGATCTTGATGTAAGGTTTAGATCGAATAGTACGTTTGCCTTCTTTGGCTTAACGAGTACTGCTTTTTGCCTTGGTTGGAAGGTTACTGCTGCTGCAGGACACCACTTTGCATGGTCTCTGCCGCGACCTAGAGTTGCATAAGCATAGAGTTCCAAGTACTGTCCCTTTGACAAAATTGTCAATGGGATTCTGCTGTGCTCTTCCTTGATTTGCAACTTGGTTTCTCCAAGTACATTCAAGTCTCCTGCATATACAGTCTTGACTTCATCAGCTGAGTCAGAGTTAGGTCCTCTAATTGACAGGTGATAGATAATCTGAGACAATGGTGAACCCCACTGGTCTTCTGGAAGGTTCTCGTTGTTTGGGTCATCTTCAGGGAAGACGAACTCTTCTAGGAATGTTGGAACTGGAACCATTGCAAGCCTGTGTGCTAGGACTTCATCAGGCAATACGTTGACTGATTCGATGACTTCGCCCTTGTTATCTTGGGTTACACCCTGTTCGAATCTTACCTTTGTGACTGCCATCTTTGGAACATCCGCTAAGATAGCACGGCGTAGGCTGTTTACCTGGGCTGCGTTAGTATCGGAAAGTACGATTCTAATCTTGTTGTCCTTTGGCCAACCTTCTACAACTTTTGCCTTCATTTTTGACACCTCTTCTAATCAGACACGGCGGCCTCTGCGGCCACCCTTCTTCTTTGTACCATCGTGAGCGATCGGTGTTACATCTTCGATTCTAGTAACGGTTACTCCCGCACGGGTTAGAGCTCTGATTGCTGCTTGAGCACCAGGACCTGTGTTGTTTGACTTGTTTCCACCAGGGGCGCGGTACTTTACAATAACTTGAGTGAATTCTTTTTCCTTTAGTTGGTCTGCCATTCTTTCTGCTGCTCTTGTTGCAGCGAATTGCCCACCGGAGTCCTTGGAGGACTTGACCACTTGACCACCGGAGCAAGTTGCGATTGTCTCGGCACCGGTAAGATCGGTTGCAGTCATCAAGACATTGTTGTAACTTGAGAAAATGTTGATGATAGCCTTGCGCATCATTCACCGCCTCCAGTTACTGTGTCTTCTGCTTTTGGTGCATCTTCAGCTGATTCGTTAACGCTGGATGCTTCAGATTGTGTGAATTCTGGGTCGACCTCGTCTTCTGCATATTCAGCAGATTCACGAACGCCTAGGATCGTTTGTCTAATGACGTGGTTTTCATCATTCAACTTAGAACGAGGGTGGTACCTAATTAGTTCCTCTTCGTCTCTTGTTACAGGGTATGATGGAATTGTTACCTTTTGGTCACCGATGCAGATTTGGCCGTGGGTTACTAGTTGCCTTGCTTGCTTCATTGAACATGCAAGGCCCTTGTAGTACACTTGAGCCTGCAAGCGGCGGTTTAGAATATCTTCAGCGGAAAGAGATAGAATGTCGTCCAGAATAGCGTCTGTTGCGATTAATCCCTTGCGGTTCAGAGATGCTAGTAGAGCATCTTTCTCACGTGCGTAGTGTCCTTCCGATGTGTCGACTCTACCGATCAACTTCATCGCTTGGCCACGAATACGGCGAAGTGCAGACTTTGCCTTCCAAATCTCGGTCATGTTCTTTAGACCGTGGTTAGCCTTGATTGCGTGCTCTTCTTCGATTCTGTCAGCCTTCCATGGATGTGGAGGAGTGTCGTACTTTGGTCGTGCGAATTTTGGATGTCCCATATCTCATTCCTCCTATCACTTCTTGCGCTGTACTCCAAGAGTCAGACCAAATCTTCCGTTAGAGCGGCCGCGCTGCCCACGTACCTTGTGACCGCCAGCGTGGCGGACTCCACGGTAACACTTGATTGAACGAAGACGAGAGATGTCGTCTTCATGAGTTAGTTTGAGATCTTGTCCGGACAGGTGAAGTTCGTCACCGGTTTCAAGGTCTCTTTGGCGGTTTAACATCCACAGTGGGACGTTCTGAGCGTAACTTTCGATTGCTTCACGTAGAGTTTCTTGCTGTGCAGCATCTAGGTGTCCAGCTTTCATGCCTGGATCGAAGCCGGTTATGTTGCAGATGTTTGCTGCAGTGCGGTCGCCTACACCGCGGACAGCGGTTAGTGCAGTCCTTAGAGGCTTGAGACCGTCGATATCGGTATCTGCCATTCGAAGCATGTAGGAGAAGTCGTCTCCCAAGTCCTGATCATTTGCCATTACATTTCACCTGTAAAACGCGTACAACATGATGTCGAGCGGCTTTGCGACAAACCACCCCTATATCAAGACCGCGATTGGCCATTCGCGATACTGCGCCACGAATCGGCCTTGTTCTGACCCCCTGTTCGTGGTGCTAAAAGCCTATTGTTATTCTAGACACAAAAGTAGCATCGCATCGTGTGGCTGTTTTGCAACAAATCCGCTGTGCGGTCCCCCCTTTGATGCGAGTTGCCTGTCAAGGCTACCCTGCAGTTTAGGCTGAAGGTTTGGATCTACTGTCATTCTGATAGTTAATTTTCCAAAGCCGTATTCTCTGGATGCATCGACGAGGTGAGAAATAGTATCCATTGACAAATCGGTGTGAACTAATTTAACGATACGACCAGTAGATTGAACCAATAATTTTTGATTCTGATTTTCAAAATCTACCGGACTCGAATGATGAATTTGAGGTCTTCTCCCATTCGTGATACTCCAGGTTACAGAGTCGTCATCAATGACATCTCTGAGATATTCATGCGCCAAGCCAGATTCTACAAGAGCTGCATCTAGGATTGTGACGTACTCACCTTTTCTTGGTGGCCGTCGATGTTCTGAAACTTCAGAATAATCTCCCTCTATGACCAATGGTTTAGATTTGATGTCTGGTGGAATCCGGACAAATCTCCTTGGAATGCCTGGCGAGGATAACTGTCCAATCCATAATGAAAGTCGGTCGACTCTACCCTTTCCTCTACTTGTCCAGACCCATGTTTTTCCTATGTTTGGCCAAAACGAATCTACGATTTCTTCTACGGCCAATTGTTGACTAGAATCAAGTCTTGGAGACAGATCTAGCAGAATTGCAGGCCCTCTTTCTAACTCGATTAAGCTGTCTTTCCATGCTGTGAAAATATCAGGCAGTGTCGGCGCCATTTCGTCTAGGCTGTGAGTTCTCGAATTGCGAGGGCGGGCTGGGTCGAGATGGAGCATTGCAAATCTTTGATTTGTATCGCCAATTGTCCCGTCACCGACTTGAATTCTAGATTCTAGCAAACTACCTCCGAATCCATGTTCAGCAACCCGTCGCAAATTTGAGTTAGCAGCTTGAGCAGTTGGCTCATGCATTTCAATTCCTACTCCTTTTCTGCTAAGCATTGCACAATATGCCGCGAGTTGTATTCCGCTGCCGCAAGCCGGGTCAAGAATGGGGCCGTCGGGCAGTTTGCACTTTCTCACCATTTTCGCCCGCTCAACTGCTACTTGCCAAGGAGTTGCCAGCGGCTTTGCTTGGTCTGCATAATGGAAAAGCAACCCCTTTGGAGCAGTTGAATCGACGGTTGTGGGGCCACTCAGATCTGCATCTGAAGGAATTAATTGCAATTTATTCACCCGGAAATATCAGACCGAACTAGAAGACTTTCGAACGGTATTTCTGCCGCTTCAAACGCTTCTCTGCCACCTTCTTCTCTATCGAGGATACTGATTACTGCAACAACTTCACAATCGGTCTCTTCTTCGATTCGCTTGACCGCTTGAATTGCAGAACCACCGGTTGTTGTAACGTCTTCAAGGATAATCACACGTCCACCGTTTGCAATCGATGCACCTTCGATTCCTGGAGGATTGTTGGTTTTCCTACCCCCTCGCCCTTTTGCTTGCTTTCTGACCATAAAACCAAGCCTATCTGAAGTGAAATCTGTGGCCACTACCAATGCTGCTAATGGCACAGCACCGAGTTCAAGACCTCCGACGAAATCAGCACCGATTTCGTCACATCTAACGTTCATCAGTTCCCCAACCAATCTTCCTGCTTCTGGATTCATCATCACCGGTTTCATATCGAAGAACCATCTTGAGGTTCTACCGCTAGCTAACGTAAACGCCTCGTCATTACCACCATCAAGGAACGCCAATTCACGAACTAAATCAACAAGGCGTATCCAGCGAGCATCTTCACGCAGCATTGCAGGAACTGACATGTACAAACCCATTGGTTTGAGGCGAATGAACCTTCCCTTTGAGATTGCAAAGGTTGTGGTAGCCCTTATGAGCCACCGCCTAAGAGGGCCAATAGTTAGCCATGATTCAGAAAGGCGCTAGAGATGTTCACGACCCACTGCTGGGTTTGGACATTGAGCGTTTAGAGAA
>DAYA01000046.1 GCA_002506705.1 Euryarchaeota archaeon UBA550 | reverse complement strand
TTCAAATCCTGCCCCCCGCATCTAGTCGATTCGATAGATAGAGCGCTATTTTGACCATGATGGAAAATTCCCTTCGGTCACAAACCTAATTCTCGCAATGACTTAACAGCATCTGCTTGAATGTCGTCTAATTCTTCTATCTCTGCTAGTACTAATTCAAGGTCGATATCCTTGACTCTTTGGCGGTCACCAACTTGAGATAGAGGTGGGATTGTGATTTTTCCCTTCACACCAGAAGGAAGCGTTACTGTTACTTTACCACCAAGAAGTAGGGTGGAGTATGGAACTTCGACATCTTTGACGATTCTATCTCCATCCCATCTGCAGCCTTCTCCAGGGTCGACTCGAATTTTTACAATTAGGTCTCCGTTAACCCCTTGCGGATGCCCATGGCCTTGATCTTTGATTCTGACTTCAGTGCCGTGTTTTGATTTTGGTTTGACATTAATTTTTAAGGTTCTACGCTTTCTGTCGATACTGCCATGAGTTCCGGGAATCAGTTGGGTGTAAGTTAGGTTGAATGAACCTCCTTCGCTAGCCTCATCTGCTGTTAGGTCGATCCATGCTGTTGCATTTTGACCGCGCTCTTGAGGAGGTCTAGGAGCTGAACGTTGTCTTTGGGCACCGCCCATTCCACCCATGCCTCCGCCAAACATCTGTGAAAGGATGTCTTCCATTCCACCTCCTCCGCCAAAGCCGCCTCTGCTGCCAAAGGGATTTCCCCCTCCGCCGAATCCAGAAAACATCTGCTCCTGTTCGTGCTTGCGCCTAGCTTCGGCGGTTCCTATCGAATCGTATGCCGCTTGGACTTCTTTGAAACGCGCCTCTGCACTTTCAGAGCCTTCGTTCCTATCAGGGTGATATTGCCTTGCAAGTTTGCGAAACGCCTTCTTGATTTCAGCATCGCTTGCCCCTCTAGAAACACCGAGAACCTGATATGGGTCTCTTGCCGCCATGTTACTATCGAGGCGCAGGTCTGCTTTGAATCAGTCGATATTTGGCGGAATCCTATACCGCTGAGGTTAAATGAGGGCCATAAGTCGCGAGGAACCCCCTGAGGTGAAACCATGTCAGATGAAAATGACCAGACTCGCTCTTTTGAGGACAAGGTACAGGACCGCCAAGATGCTATTGAAGCGCAATTCCGCAAGATTTCACGCGGTAGTTGGGCTCGTATCATCCGAATGGCAAGAAAGCCAACTCCACAAGAATTCAAGCAAACCTCAATCATTTGTGGTATCGGTTTGTTCGTTCTCGGATTCATCGGATTCGTTATGCTAATCGTAATGGACAACTTCATACCATGGATTATTCACGATGTATTCAACATCTGATTTGGAGGAATAAAAATGACTGACGCATTTATCGCATTTGTTCGCCATGAGCAAGAATTACTACTACTTCGCCGCTCATCTTCAGACCCAGACGCTGCAGAGATGTGGGACGGCGTCTACGGAATCGGAGACACTGAGGAAGATGTCCTCAACCGTGTTTCAGAGTGCACAGGAATTCCAATGGAAGACCTAGAGTACGTCCGTGATGGACCTGCATTGGGTATCGACATCGATGGCCGCCTGCAAGACATTGCGCCTTGCCTCGTTGTCTCAACTAACAAGGAAGTAACTCCTGCTGGTAGATACAGTGAGGCAGTTTGGGTCGACCCTGGTGAAATTCAGCAGTATGCTTGTGTTTTCTCTGACCTAGAAATGGAAGGTGCAGAGAAGTTGTTCCGTGAAATGTACGGTTCAGTTGCAGCATACCTATTCATTGTAAAAACCGCAATCGGTTCTGAGAAGAGAGTCGCTGATGAAATGCAAGCTAGACTAATGGGCTCTGGTTCACTATCGATGATTCAAGAGAACATCTTTGCAATCCTTCACCCAACTGGAATGCGTGGCTACGTTATGGTTGAGTCAAACGCTCTACATCACGTCGAGAAGTTGATTGGACGCTCTGGTGGCCGTGATCCAAAGGCTCGCAGAGGATTGAACCAAACTCCACTAAAGAACGCTAAGACCGTTCTTCCAGGTGAAGCTCCACTCAAGGATATCCTACCATACTTAGAGCCAAAGGCAGTAACCAGCGGTATCGAAGTTGGATGTATCGTCGAAATCGTAACTGGTGCTTTCAAGGGTGAGAAGGCTCGTGTAACCAGCGTTGCTGAAACCAAGGAAGAAGTCAGCATGGAATTGTACGAACAACCTATTCCAATGACCCTCAAGATGCGTGGAGACCACGTCCGCGTCATCGAGCGCGTTGAGTGATTGTTGAAAACTTCACAATCGCCTTATTGGTTGCACAGTTGGTGATAACGTTATATCCAATGAAATTTTTTTCTCATCATGGATATTAAAGAAATCCTAGACCCGAAGAAACTAATGATAGCAGCAGGCGTAATGGTCGTCATTATCTCCTGCTTAGGAATGGCAAACAGCGAGCAATGGGCTGAATGGGCTTGGGATGATGAGCCAATTGGTGAACACGATGCAGCGTATGAACAGATGTGGGCTTTACACATGCTTCCAATGGGGCTTTTCGCAATAGGCACAGGATTGTTTGTGAGCGGTAAACCACTAGCGCAGATGGCGATGTTATCCTCAGCATCAGTGTTGGTAATTGTTGGTGGAGGAATGGGATACATGACTGGACATCATGGTTATGATGGAACACCGCCTGCGATTTGGATGATTCTTCCATTATTGGCATTACTTACAACACTCGCCATGGGTGTCGGGGGCTATCTTTCTTACAAGGACCTAACAGCAGGTGAATAATATGGACCAGGTAAAGAAAATACTCAACCCAAAAATTTGGCTAATCATAACTGCGTTAATTCACGCTGTAGTTGGAATTATTTCACAAACAGATTGGGGAGATGACCCCCAAGTCTTGATTGGAGGTTTCATGCTACTGCCTTCTGTCTGGATGTTGTACATCGCTTTCTTCATTGAAGGAGAAAATCAGGCAAGACTTACCGGCGTAATTGCAGGATCTGCTTGGGTTTGGTTTGTTATTGGCTGTGCTATGGGTCTATCTTGGCAAATCGGAACTAGCGACGTGATGGAGATGACTTTCGCTGAGAATATACCACCTCTAGTAATTTGGGGATTGACTGCACTCAGTGGAGTACTGCATGGTAACTTCCAAAACCTTCTATCCGGTGAAAGCCAATAATTGCGCGGAAACCACTAGCCGCAATCGACGCGGCGCGATTAAATAGGGGAGGCAAGTCGGCAACTTGCTCACGTCCGTGAGTATCAGAGGTGAACAAGCATGCCAAAGCCTTGGACCAGCGAGCTAATCAAGAAGGCTCTAGGTGTAAAGAAGTGCAACGGTAGTTTGGACGCCGCAACAGAGGACTTGAGCCTCGAGAAAGCAATGGACGTCGCTCGTCAAAAGAACGACGACGGACACCTTACAGGAGCAGATCTGAAGGCGCAGACCAGAGAGGTCATCGGCACTTGTGTCGCAATGCGTGTGAAGATTGACGGTCTCTGGGCTAAGGATGCGCTAAAGACAATTGAAAATGGAGATTGGGACGAACGCTTTGCTTGAACTGATTCACGGACCGCGGGAGAGGGAGAAATTCCTCGCAGACCGAAGGGGTGACAGAAAATGGAAGAAAAAATATCTGAAGCAATCAAGAACGCCATCGAAGGCGCTCCAGAACGCAA
>DAYA01000061.1 GCA_002506705.1 Euryarchaeota archaeon UBA550 | reverse complement strand
GTTCTCGGACTAAGTGGCGGAATTGATTCTGCCCTTGCAGCATGTATTGCAAGTTCAGCGGTTGGGCCAGAAAACGTAACGGGCATCTCAATGCCATCAAGGCACTCAAGTCAGCATAGCATAGACGATGCGAAAGCAACTGCAGATGCCCTAGGAATAAATTTCCAAATGCAGCCAATTTCTGATTTACATGATTCAGCAGATTCAGCACTTTCCAATGTTTTGAGCAACGGACACCCTGTTGCTGGAGAGAATCTGCAGGCTAGGTTAAGGGGATTGATTGTAATGGCTTATGCTAATGCAAACGGTGCAATGGCAATCGCAACTGGGAATAAATCCGAGTTGGGTCAGGGTTACTGTACCCTGTATGGCGATATGGCAGGTGGATACGCTCCTTTAGGTGACTTATACAAAATGGAAGTATATTCACTTGCAAGACAATACAATAAGAGAATTGGAAAAGATGCTGTTACAGAATCGACTCTAACCAAACCTCCCAGCGCGGAATTGGCTCCTGACCAGAAGGACGAAGATAGTCTTCCACCGTATCCAGTGCTCGATGAGATGCTTAGACTACACATCGAAGAGGGATTGGATGCAACCGAAATTACAGCCAAAGGACACGATGGGGCGGTAGTTAGAGAAGTTCTCACTCGATTATCCAAGAATGAACATAAGAGATGGCAAATGGCACCAGCTCCTAGGGTCTCAAAGCGTGCATTTGGTCAGGGATGGAGGCAACCATTGGCTGCACGTCATGATTGGCGTCAATGAATTACAATCCAATCATCGGTTAACTCTCCATATGCCCAACCATACATCTCAAGACCAACTGCAGGGTCATCACCGATGAAGTAGATCATCTGGTTGTCAAACCAGATTTCTCCTTGAGTACCCGCATCAAAATTACCGCTATGGTAATCCCAAAGCAAGACCATTCCTTCATTTCTAATTTCAACTAATTGACCTCCCTCTGTTGGATGGTCAACAAGTCCAACCAACCTATCGTCTACGATTGTAAAATGCTGCGGGGTGGAAGAGTCCATTCCCAACGCATAGTCGGAATGTAGCCAGGCATCGTCTCCATTACTTACACACAATTCGTATCCCAGGGAAGGGATTCCACATTGGAAGAATAACATGTCATCTTTGACGATGTACTGCGAGTTCAGATTCACGATTGATGTATTCATTTCAGAAAGTACCAATGATGTCGTGTTGAATGATACAAGGCCATCTGAGTCGAAGACTATGCTGCTCCCAATAACGGTTGGAGTGACGATTTGTCCGGCTGTCGATTGAAGATTTGTAGTCATCTTTTCCAGTGTCGAAGCACCAAAACGGTGTAATTGTGGGCCATCACTATCGCTTGTTGCGATGAACCAATAATATCCATCTTGGTAGACAACATCTGAATTTAATTCAGCACTCAAGATAGTCCCATTGAGGTTGATACTTGAGCCCGTGCTGTAGATTAGGACATCGTTTGCTGTCGCTAAGTTAGAGAAAGTACCTGGAATTAGGGAATCATTGTCACCAAACAACATCAAGCCGTTTCCATACTGCAAAACCAATCCATCATCGGCTAGAATTAACCGGTCTCCTGCTTGAATTTGAGTAGACAAGTTGGTTTCTTGCCATAGTGTTAGGCCGTCAGTAGACCATAACTGCGTACCACCGCCATCATTTGCGTCAAACCAAATTCTATCTTCATTAGCGATGAAGCCTAGATTGGAGCCCGGAGCGAAATCAACGTTACCAGATAATTGCTGCAAATTTCCATTTTGAATTTTGTATAGTAAACAATTGCCGTCTCGAGCAGCTGCGAACACGAATAGATCTGAAACAGCCAATCCACCATTGCATCCTGTGGAAAAAGAGTTTCCTGAATTCGGATGGATGTCGGTCATCCTACCCGAATCGAGTTCTTGGAAGCAGATTTTGATGCTCGATTCCACTTCACCGCTTGTAGAGTTGTTACCCATTTCAATGACTACGGCCTCTTGGCAAGGACCGTAACTCCCGGTGAAAGAACCGATGAATGAGGAGACTCCGATCTCTCCATCAGTGCCGTTAATGCCGTTTGTGCCGTTCAGGCCATCGGTTCCATTGTGCCCCCAATATCCTCGATTACCCATTGGTCCTGGTGGACCTTGAGTTCCATGGCATACGTTCTTGATGTCGCCTACCTCATCGGCTTCCAATATTCCACTACCGTCGCTATCGATTCCGCTCTGAATACTGAATCCACCATCTTCACAGCCGTGTGTTCCATACAGTGACCCCGTTTTTGAGAGAGTAGTTTCTCCATCTACTCCAGAGTCTAAATTCCCAATATCTCTTGTGTAGTACAATGCAATGCTGCTCAATACAAGTGATATGATCACAGAGGATATTGCTAGAAATTTCAGAATCTTTTGCTTCTTTGTCGGTTTGCTTTCCGCCATAATTGAAAAACCGACATCTAAGGTTTTGAGGCTATTCCCTACAAAGTGTTCATGGTAGTGTTGCTCTACCATCCCTTCATGGAGTTACCACCGGCGCTCGAGTCCATGCTTTCAGGAAGTGACGGGCCAACACGTCAAAAAGCGGCTAGGTTGGTGATTGACCTAGCAAAGACAGCGGGTGCTGAAGGCTTCGTTGAAGTTAATCACAGTCACGTTTCCGGAGTCTCCGTAATCACTGGCGGACATGGGTTGAGAAGATTCCTTGCTGACCTGGCAGGCGACGGCAAAGTTGCGATTCCAACAACACTCAATTCTGCTGGTTGTGATAAGAGAAAAATGGAGGAAATGGATATTGACTACCCCGATTTCCTCGAGCAGCAATTTGAGATAATTACTGCATACGAGCAATTAGGAATTGATTCAACACTATCCTGTACTCCATATGACAGAGGCATTGAACAAGAATCGGGAATCGCTTCATGGGCTGAATCAAATGCAGTTGCATTCTCTAATTCATGGACAGATTTGGTAACAAATCGAGAATCTGGCTTGTCTGCTCTTGCAACTGCCTTGACAGGTTATGCTCCGAAGTGGGGTTTACACTTAGAAGAAAATCGCGTTCCGAATATCGTAGTAGATGTGGAGTGTGAGATGTCTTCACTTGCAGACTATTCTATTCTTGGGGACTGGATAGGAAAGCAGGTTCGACCTGATTGGGACATTCCCTACGGCCCTATGCCTTACATCAAGGGCCTGCCATCTTACATCAGCTTCGCATCAAAGAAAGCACTCACCGCCGCTGCAGCGAATTACGGATGTGCAAAGTTGTGGGCAGAAGATCATACCGATACTCCAAAGTTGAGCGGTGATGAATCAAAGTTGACTTTCACACAATCCGATTTGGACTTGAGATACGAAGAACTCTCGCCCAAAGGGCAGGTTGATCTCGTCGTGATCGGATGTCCTCAAGCAAGTCTTGAGGAAATTAGAATTACAGCAGCAGCAGTTCGCTCACACAGCGAGATGGGTCAACTGATTCCTGACAATCGGTTGTGGGTTTTCACATCTGGTCACAATTACGTACTCGCAGAAGCAGACGGCTCGATTGGAATCTTGGAAGAAGCAGGAGCTGTGATTTTACAGGACACTTGCCCTGAAGTTACTCCTTACAATCGTAATCACTACAATCACTTGATGACTAATTCTCTCAAAGCAGAGCATTATCTTACAAGTGGCTTGAACAAAATGCCAACATCTGTAGGAACAATCCAGGATTGTGTAAATCACGCTTTCAATCCAGATTTGAGTCAAGGA
>DAYA01000006.1 GCA_002506705.1 Euryarchaeota archaeon UBA550 | reverse complement strand
TGACGTGGCATCTTTACCATAGTCTCACCTTGAGCATTCGGCCCACAAGCGTCCTCTATTTAGTGGTGACGGAATGGCAAAAATGGCAAATCACGCTACTGAGGCCAATTATACCGGTGAGGTTGATAAGTCCTCTTGCAGCCGAGGCGGACATGAATCCAATGCTAGAGGCGGCTCTCTGGTTCTGGATTCCGTTGTGTATAATTCCTGTTGGAATATGGCTCTCGATTAGTGGAAAGACGAAATCATTAGGCAAGGTGATTGCCTTACTGGGTCTGATTCTAGTAATGATATCATCATGGACTGTTCCTGACTCTGACTCTTCCGCAGGCGGACACCTCATTCTTACTATAATTGCTCCAACACTGCTACTTGGTTACGGTATCCACGGCATGGTCTTCGGGGGTAATGTGCCAGTTGGTAGATTGGATTCTAGTGCTAGATGGAGCGGTACAATCGCTGTATTCGTCTCGATAGGAATTTTCTGCTTGATGCACTGGTACAGTTTCACACCGATTTGGCGCAATGGTGACGTTAACCCATATTGGATAGTTTTCTGGCCAACATTCCTGCTCTTTTCGACCTCTTTGTGTTCAGCATCTGCGGTAGCATTGGCAACATATGGTGATGACCGATTCAATGAGTCATTGAAACTTGCAAGCCTTTCTATTCTTATGACTGGTATTGCTCTCGCTGCGATGATCTTTGATGGCTATCTCACGACTGCAGATCAATTCAGAGATTATCTCTGGCTATCTGCTGCGGATATTTTTGGAACTGTCTTGGGCGGAGCGCTAGCTATTGGAGTATTGGCAGTTGTAATTTGGTCTTATGAAAAATCACTTCCCGTTCCAGAATCATCTCCACCGCCCACAGATGAAGAAATCGAGCACGTGGTTTCTCTTGCAATATCGCACATAGGAGGCGAAGAAGAATGAGGCAGCCAAGATCATCCTGGCGTTTGTTAGTTCTGGCTGCATTGTTACCAATTTTGGTCTTAGTTGCCATCGATGTTTCTTTAGACAATAATTCTCATCCTGAATCTTTCAAGAGATTTGGTAATGCAGTCCTAACATCATACATTATTGTGGGATTAATCCTAATCGGTAACCTGTTCTTTTACGCAGACTCCAGGCATCGTCCATCTGCACCGTTTGTTGGAATGTTCTTTGCTTTGGCTATTGGAATGCTAATCGCATGGGCTTTGATCTCTCAAGACGATTTGTTGCTGGAAGCCAACAGTGGATTGCGTGCTCAAATGCTCTCTAATGTAGTCCATCTACTGGTAAGTGGGACAGCCATGTTAGTCGCCTCGCTTCTTGCTGTGGGATTCACATTTGCAGCAATAACGGGTAGAGAAAGAAGGATTCTCTTTGAAGAAGAGTAAGAATTCTCTCACCCGTCGATTTGATAAAGGGAGGGCCGGTGGCCCAGCCGTTAGGTGATATCATGGCTAAGGGTACTCCATCTATGGGTAAGAGGCAGAAGACCACCCATATTCGTTGCCGTCGTTGTGGAAGAAACTCATATCACAAGCAAAAAGGAGTTTGTGCATCCTGTGGATACGGTGCAACTTCAAAGATGCGCTCATACGGTTGGTCAAAGAAGACTCACCGCCCCTGATTCCTTCTAAAAATTAGAGAAAGGGCTGTAAAGCCCCTGCGACTAGGTTTGATTGGGCGAGACAAATGTGTGGAATAATTGGTCTCGTTGGAAGACGTGGTTATCACATAAATCAACTACTGTATGACGGTCTTACCGTATTGCAGCATAGGGGTCAAGATGCTGCTGGAATAATGACAGAACATCAAGGTCGCTATCACCTGAGAAAGTCCAACGGACTAGTCAAAGACGTGTTCTTCAAACGCCACATGCAAAATTTGCTGGGCTCCATAGGGATAGGTCACGTGAGATATCCTACTGCAGGTTCATCATCTGCAGCTGAAGCACAGCCATTCTACGTGAATTATCCATTCGGTATCTCTCTCGCACACAACGGTAATCTAACCAACGCTGAAGAAATAAAGAATCTATTGACAAGCTCTCATCGCAGGCATGTAAACACTAACTCAGATTCTGAATTACTACTAAATTTACTCGCTATGGAATTGCATTCTAGAACTCATAATCTTGACATTGACGGTGAATTACACGTAGATGTGAATACCATATTTTCCTCTGTATCAGCACTTCACAAGCAGATATCAGGGGGATATGCTTGTGTCTCTCTTATCTCCGGGCTTGGAATTCTTGCATTCCGTGATCCAAATGGTATCAGGCCACTTATCTTTGGGAGCCGTGAAGTTGAGGGTGAAACCGAATGGATTGTAGCCAGCGAATCTGTTGCAATTCACGCACTTGGTTTTGAGGTAGTAAGAGATGTAGAACCCGGTGAAGCGATTTTCCTAACCTCCGCAGGCCAATTCTTCTCCCAGCAGTGTGCTGAAGAAACTCATCATTCACCTTGTATCTTCGAGCATGTATACTTCGCTAGACCGGATTCGATTATCGATGGCATTTCTGTATACCAAGCAAGATTAAATCAAGGACAAAGATTGGCGGAGCGAATTCTAGAAGCTCATCCTGACCATGACATAGATGCGGTGATCCCTGTGCCAGATTCTGGTAGATATGCAGCCCTTCAAATGGCAGATGCACTGGGTGTTGAATACAGAGAAGGTTTCGTAAAGAACCGATACATTGGTCGGACTTTCATTATGCCAGGACAAGCGATGAGGAAGAAATCTGTCAGAAGAAAATTGAATGCTATTCCTCATGAGTTCAAGGGAAAGAACGTCCTTCTTGTAGACGATTCCATAGTACGAGGAACAACCTCGGCTCAAATTGTTGAGATGGCTAGAGAAGTTGGAGCAAACAAGGTCTACTTTGCATCAGCAGCACCGCCTGTTCGTCATCCTAATGTGTACGGAATCGATATGCCTGCAGTTTCAGAATTTATCGCAGATGGAAAAACCGTAGACGAGATTGGTGAGGAAATCGGTGCAGACAAATTATTCTACCAAACTCTTGATGATTTAATAGAAGTAACAAGTATCAATGGTGAGCAATCATGGGACACCAGTTGTTTCAATGGTGAATATGTCACAGGAAATGTAACTCAAGAATATCTCGCTGCGTTGGAAGCTGCTCGTAATGACTCTGCAAAATCATCTAATCCAATGTCAGATGAGATAATTGGTCTTCACAATGATGAGTGAGATGATTCAATGCAAAAGGCATGGATTCTTCGCTACGGAGAGTTGGGCTTGAAAAGTCGTATTGTAAGGCGACAATTCCAAGCAGGCCTTGCAAATAATATGGAAAATCTAGCTATTCAATATGGAGTTTCATTGGAGCCAAGTCGCATTGGTTCTATGGAAGTAGTGACAAGTAATTCAACTGCAAATGAAGTTGAAAATCTACTAAGTCACGTACTCGGTGTTGTAGCGATAGACCCAGCGAATGTGATTTCAGAGGATATTGATCCCGAAATCGTTGCAAAACTGATTCTAGAAAAGGATGAGATGAGGGGTCAAAAGCGAACATTTGGAGTCAGAACCAAAAGACTCGCTCCAAAAGATGTTTTCAAATCTCAAGAATACAGCGCACAAGTCGGACATCACATGGTTGTAAATGACCCTTCATTGAGTGTGAATTTGCGTGAGCCCGATGTCTGGGTTAGGCTTGTTTTGGAGGCAAATAGGGTTTGGTTGCTTGATGAAAGGATTCAGGGAGCAGGTGGATTGCCACCCGGAGTACAGGGAGATGTTCTTTGTAAGGTCAAAGATGAAGATTCTATGTTGTCTTCATTCTTAGTAATGCGTAGAGGTTCAAGATTAATCCCAACAAAGGAATCAGAAACAGAGTTTGTTGAACTCCTAAAAAGTTGGGACCCATATCTCGGGAGAAATTCAAACGTCAGGGATTTAAACGGCAAAATGCGAAGACGTCACCCTTGGGGCGTAGTAGGTTTGTCGGTTGCAGAAGGAGAATCTCTGATTGAAAG
>DAYA01000056.1 GCA_002506705.1 Euryarchaeota archaeon UBA550 | reverse complement strand
AAATCAACCGAAGACAATATACCGTCATAGGTGCGGTGAAACCGGAGAGAGCCATACTCTCCGGTGGAAATCCATGGGATTGAAACACGACATCCGTCGTGCTCCGGCCGTCCGCGACCGAGGCACTGAAGCCGACCTGCAGGCTCGTATCGTTGCAGGCAACCAAGTATGGGTTGTGGGAGATATACACGGGCACCTTGGAACCCTACGGGCGCTGATGCACAGATTGAATCTTCAGGAGGAAGACAGAGTTGTGCTATTGGGCGACATGATAGATAGAGGCCCCGATTCTGCTGGGGTTGTTGAATACGTTCGCCAACATCCACAAATTATCGCAATCAAAGGTAACCACGAGCAGATGGCGATACAGTCCCTACAATCCACAAATATCGAACTTGATTCCGTTTGGATGGCTAAAGGCGGGGCTTCCACTTGGGGCTCTTACATTGTAGCAGCAAAGGGAGACTTACATCGAGCCAAACTTACTTTTGCAGAGGATTGTGCTTGGCTTGCTGATTTACCAAGCCACATAGTTCTTGATGACTGGAGACTTGTTCATGCTGGTTATCACCCTCGAGTTGATCTCGATAATCAAGATGAGAAAACCCTGTTATGGATACGAAGAGCTTTCTTCAAACACGATGCACCACTCGATGAAAAGCGATGTATTCTATTCGGCCATACTCCAACATCCAAATTCAAGCGAATAGGAGAAATTGCCCAATCAAAAATCCGGCTCGAAGACGGTAGACCATCATGGCTAGCAATGGACACATCGGCGTACAATCACGAAAACCCAGGAATCGCAGCATACGATCTCACAACTGGTGACACCATTCGCCAGAAGACGCTACGAAGCGAGCACTGGTGGCTAAGTAGCAAAGGAAGAGAAGCGCCTGTTGCGGAATTCTTTGGGTTGTCCGAACTTCGCAGGCGTGCAAAAAAAGTCGTTGCCGCTCGAGAAAAGGCGAGGCGGCGTTTGGCTATGGCAGGGGTGTCTCGGCGAGTCAAAGCACCCGTTTCTTTCCGTATTGTAAAGCGTAAATTACCACTTGTGGAAGAAGTAATTCCGAGTTCCGGAACTCAATCTCAGGATTCAGTAATTTTCCGAGTTTGAGGTACTGCGACGCAATTAACCAAACATATAATTGGGAGTACGTTGATTGCCTAGCATGGCAAGTGAAAGTGTTTACGAAACATCCAGTGCTGCAGAATCTCTAGTAAAAGCGACTGTAACAGTTCTCGATAATGTGAATGTAAGAGCTCACTTCATGCGAGCATCTATGGAAGCTGAAAAGCGAATGGGCGCACACAAGATGACGTACATGAGTTGAATCATGCCAAAGGTCATGTCTATGACCACACTGGGTGAGTTGTGGACATAACCGCAATCTCTGCTGCTGCCGTGATGTTCATTCTCGGTGCAACGTCACCAGGACCATCTCTTGCAGTTGTATTGCGTAACACGATGATAGGTGGCAGAGCCAGAGGTTTGGCTTGCGCAGTAGGCCACGGCATAGGATTCGGATTCTATGCAATCTCTGTGGTTTTTGGTTTGGTAATCATCATGGAAAACCATCCAAGCGTATTCACAGTGATGCAAATTGTTGGTGGATTATTCCTACTGTATCTGGGAATAGAAATGATGCGAGCAGAGGAGAAAGAAATCATACTCTCTGAAGGGAAAAGAGAAGGTTTCATCGAAGGTTTCTTCATCGCTTTTTTGAATCCAAAAATTGCGGTATTCATGCTTGCAGTCCTTTCTTCAGTTCTCGACCCTTCGATGTCGAATGACACAAAGTGGGTTATTGCAGCGATGGGTGCTACAATTGATACGGTTTGGTACGTGTTGGTCGCATTGCTGCTTTCCAACTCAAACATCTTGACTAAGATTCAGAACAATCAGAAGATTCTGAATCAAATCACTGGCCTATTGATGATTGGATTAGCGATTTGGACCGCAGTTAGACTAGCTGGGTTTTGACAATCAATACTATTGAGGTCTTGCCTTTGGAGCAAGACATGCCAGAACTGCCCGAGGTAGAGACAGTCCGAACAGGACTGGCTAGATCTTGGATAGGCAAGCGCATCGATGGCGTAGATTTGCGTAGAGAAAATCTCAGATTCCCATTCCCGGAAGGGCTTGCAGAACGCCTAACTGGACGTATAGTGAAGGATATTCGCAGGCGTGCAAAGTACCTGCTAATCGACTTGGACAATGGCGATATTCTTCTTTCTCATCTTGGAATGAGTGGTAAATGGACTCTAGATGCCAGCGATTGTGAAGGTAAGCATGACCACGTCGTGATTCTATTCGATGATGGGAGTATGTCGGTTTACAACGACCCGAGGAGGTTCGGAGTGCTGGACATTTTCAGCGGCACTTCACACAAACTGCTCGACCACCTTGGCCCCGAACCGCTCGAAGAATGGACTGGAAAGGACCTGTACGAGAAGTTGCAAAAGAGAAAAAGTGCTGTCAAAATCAGTATCCTTGACCAAAAGGTGGTCGTTGGCGTCGGCAATATCTATGCTTGTGAGGCTTTGAACCGTGCAAAGATTTCACCAACTCGCATTTCGAATAAAGTCAAGAAAAAGGAATGCGACTTACTTGTTGCAGAGATCAAAGAAATTCTTGCCGAGGCAATCAGAGTCGGTGGTTCATCCCTGAGAGACTTCGCAGGTGTTGATGGCACACTCGGTTATTTCATTCACCAATTCAAGGTCTACGATAAAGAAGGAAAGGACTGTACTTGCGGCGGCGTAATTGAGAGACTAGTACAAGGCGGCCGCTCGACGTTTTGGTGCCGCTCCTGCCAGAAATAATCAGTAGTGCTCAATCACTGTTCTGAGGTCTTCCAAGAACAGGTCTGTCGGGAAGTCATAGTCTGACCAAACAACTCTTCCTTGGCCTTCAGTGTCAAGGATGTAGGTTGGTGAAGGATGTGCTACAGTGTAGCCTTCTTCAGAGTCATCTCCCTCTTCATAGGGGTACACCCCATAATTCTCGTAAATGGGGTCAAGATACTCTTTTGCTCCAGTCAGATGAGGCCAATCATATCCGAAATCTGCAGTGTAATTACGTAACTTTGCAGGTGAATCATGTCTCCAATCAACTGTCACTGAAACGAAGCTGGTCTTAACCAATTCATCATCAGTCAATGAATCTTTGACCATCTTGATGTTTTGGCTTGTAATCGGGCAGGTATTGTCACACCTTGTGAATATGAAAACCAGAACAACGACCTTACCTTCTTGTTCTTCTAGACTCCACAATGGTCCTTCAGCATCCTCCAAAGTGAATTTGTAAGTATCATTTCCACCAAGGTCACGGCCATGGAAAGTAATTTCTTCATCCTCAGAAAGGCACCCGGGAAGCATTAGAATAAGAGTAAGCATCAGTGCTTTGATTCTCATTTTATCACTCCAAATCAATGACAGTTCTCAAATCTTCAACAAAGAGGTCTATCGGCCAATCATATTCGCTCCATACGACTCTTCCATCCAAATTTGTGTCTAGGATGTACACTGGTTGTAGATGGATGTCCTGATATGTTTCATCGTCGTATGGTACGACATCATACTCTTCGTAGGTGGTCTTTATTTCATCAGAATTCCAATCCGTTAGATGGGGCCAATCAAGTCCCATCTCGTCAGCCCAGTCACCCAGAATCTCCGGTGAATCATGACGCCAATCGATTGTTACCGATACGAATGATACCTTCTCTAGCTCCTCCTCTGTCAGTTGTGATTTTGCAAACTTCAAATTGTTCGCAATCAGCAAGCAAACATCGTCGCAGCGTGTGTATACAAACGCCAATACTACGACTTGGCCCTCTAACTCAGTAAGTGAAAAGTCGGATTGATTTGTATCACTTAGCGTGAACTTGTAAACATCCATTTTGTTGAGATTCTTTCCATTGAAATCTGGACCTTCTTCGTCCCCAAAACAGCCCGGAAATAACAACAGCAAACAAGCGAGTAAAACTCGAATTTGCATATTATATCACTTCAGTATTCTCTCCAGCCGTTGCCGCAATTCTTACAGGTCAACATTCTGGTTTCTGGTTCATCAGATGAGCGTGTTTGCTCAAGATAAGAGTATACTTCAACACAATCACACTTTGGACACATGTAGTCTCCAGTTGTCAAAACACCGCGCATCTCATCTGAATCCTTGATTACCTCATACACTCGAGTCTCTGCCTTGGAAGAGGATGTAACCTGGGAGAGGTCTACTTCCTTTCCATCAGCACCTTTGACTTTCAGATTTGCTGGACCTTGATATCCACATTTGTAATTTGTACAATTGATATCTCCAGATGGAGTAGGGAATGCTAGTGTACCGCACTGCGGGCAGAACATGCGAACACACCGGACGACTCCTTATATCAACATTTGTTCTATAAAAAGAGCAATTGTTTCATCAAGTGGGGACTTTTGCCTATCCATATGTGGCTATGGTACGATTGGAGAGCCGCCGCTGTCGCAGACTCGGATGGCAACATTTTGGATGTCGAAGAGTGGGATGGCTGGCACGACACAAATGCTGTCTGCTCAAGGATGGACATCATCGCTCATGAAGCACTTACCCCGGAGGCTGAGAGGCTAATTGAGAGATTTCCAGATTCTACGCCGCTGATTCATGGGGATGAAAATTTACCATCTGCAGAATGGCCGCTACCTAGTACTGAGGCTCTAGAATACCTCGATAAGGCAGCGATTTTGTTATCCAAGAGAGGTGTCGATGCTGCTGCTGGAGACCCTGATAGAAGGCTTGAGCACATTCTCAAAGCCTCTGACGAATTACGTGCTTCATATGTTACAATTGAAGGCAGGCTCGTTGAATGGGTCGGTCTTTTCCTACCTGAAGCAAGATTTGAGAGAGACAGGACTGGCTTAGCAAAAAAAGTAACAGAATCTTCAGACCTTGCGCAACTAGCAGAACTGCTTGACATTGGAATGCCACCAGAAGGTCCAACCGATGCAGAGTGGGCTAGTCTGAAAGACTGGGCGACTAGTGTAAGTGAAATCAAAGCAAGACTAGACAGAATGGAGAATGTCGTTCGTGAATTAGCTTCATCGCATCTACCTTCTCTATCTGCACTGCTAGGACCGATCCTCGCTGCAAGATTGTGTGTTGAAGCTCACGGTAGAGCAAGACTTGCCAGGTTACCAGCAGGAACTATGCAGATTTTAGGCGCAGAAAAGGCGTTTTTCAATCACCTGAAGACGGGAGCACCATCGCCAAAACACGGTCACATATTCATGCATCCTTGGATTTCAAGGTCACCTCGCTGGGTCAGAGGAAAGATCGCTAGAACCGTTGCTGCTAAGGCAAGTATCGCCGCTAGATGCGATGCATACGGTGGAGAGGTCTGGAGTCAAGAAGCGGTTGATGCTGTTGCAGCACGTGTCGAAGTCATTCGCAGCGAGAATTCAAAACCACCACAGAGGTGATTTCATGGCAAAAAAACGCCGTCTCTCATGGGCAGTAATGCTGGATGGCAGAGCCATATGGACGCTGAATGCTGTTCCAAAATATTCGCAGTATGGTGAATCATTGCGCAGGTTCAGAGGTGTGGAATATCGCAGATGGGACCCTACTCGCTCAAAATTAGGCGCTGCAATTTCTCGGGCAAGACAGACTCAGTACGAATTATTGCCCAATGAAGGAGATACTTGTCTATACCTTGGTGCAGGACACGGCACCTCAATTTCTCATCTTCACGACCAAGTATGTGGAGCCGCGAATGAGAAAGGTGGCAGAATAATCGCTGTCGACTTATCGCCACGCTGCTTGAGAGATTTAGTCCACCTTGCAACTTTGAGACCTGGCTTAGTTCCAGTCTTAGGAGATGCTAGAAAGCATGCTGCTTGGGGAGTAATGGTTGCAAACAAGGTAGACTGGTTATTACAGGATGTTTCTCAGGCCGGCCAGGCAGAGATTTTCATTAAGGCTGTCAAGCGATTCTTGAAGCCCGGAGGCAAAGGACTACTTTCTCTCAAGGCAGCATCAGAGAGATTCAGCGAAGGTGGTGAAAGAGAGGTATTCAAGCAAGTTCGTGCTCAATTAGAGGATGCTGGACTACAGATTGAAGAACAGATCGATCTCCACGGCTTAGAAGACAACCACTGTCTCTACTTCATCACCAATTAGTCGCCTTCATATGGGTACCCATTCGAATGACCTCGAGATTTGATTTACCGAAGATTTGGTTAATCTGGGCATAACTCGTAAACCAATGGCGGGCGACCTGAAGCACATCCATGACCCCGTCAAAGCCGAAGAATTTGCTCGTGCTTTAGGTCTACAAATTGGCGGAGGAGGCCACCCATTTGTCGGCCCATGGGGTACTAAGGGACTTTATGCATACAAATCGGGAAAATACAGCGGCATGGCCTTTTTCGGCACAGGAGGTATCGAAATACAACGTTTATCGATACCGCATGAATCTGACAAGTATCGTCCATGGAACCGATACGACCCTGATATTCCAGACCATATTCGGAATAAACTGATCGAACTAGAGGATGATGATACCACAAGCATTGGTCAACCCCCACAACCTTCGAACCAGACTTTACGGATGGGGTGGTACCGAATGGAGACCGGAGATGGGAGCTTAATCGAGCGAGCAAGAGTTCACCGAGATGAACGGAATAAAAGTGCTACTAACGAATTTACAGCTACGGGCGACCTCACTGGAGATGTATTGTGGTACGTAGAAGGCAACACAGTGAAAGTACCAAAATTTGACTCCACAGGCACAATTCAGGCGGACGGAAACATAGCTTGGGGTCGTGACGGTAACAAGGCAATCTACGAAGGAAACGCTGGTGGTTCTTCGATAGGGAATCAATCCACCCGCAATGGTGTTGAAAAAATAGCTCTAAAGAGCGTTCACGGCAAATATCTCAGCGCGCAGCCCGATGGTCGTGCCGAGTGGAATCGTGTTACAGCGTGCGATTGGGAATTTTTCGAGTTAGGTGAGCGGGATGGGCGAAAAATTACTCTCAAAAGTACACACGGGAAGTACGTCTCAGCCCAACCCGATGGTAGTGTGCAAATTAACCGGGACCATGCGCCACCTACCGGCTGGGAGGAGTTTACTGTCGAAACCCGGCCTGGTCCAAATCCGGGAGATGCACACGACTTTGTCCATTTGAAGTCCGTTCATGGAAAGTACCTGAGTGCGCAGCCTGATGGAACGGCACAGTGGAACCGGGACCATGCGCCGCCTGGTGGCTGGGAAGATATCCAGTTCGTGCCATATTCGACTCAAAACCAAGAGTCAGCACCAACTCAGAATCATGAACCAGCACCCAACGTGCGGGAAGATTCCATTGAAATTTTTGAGGCCGTAGCCGGCAAGCCTGTTCGTTTCAAAATCAACAATCGTCCAAGCAGTAACGATGCATGGGTTGGCATCTATCCCGTACATGTAACGAACAACCAAGACCATGGAGCGCAAAACGTTCGATGGAAATGGCTTCGCGATATCGATGTAAACAATGCATCATTCCCAAAACAAGCGGCAGGTAGTTACAGCATCCGAGTATTCTCAGATGGAGGACATACGCTACATGAAAGGAAAGATTTCACTGTTGAAGCTGCACCAATTGACCCAGTCGCCGCAAAATCAACCAGGAAGAAGGCGTGGATTGGTCTAGCCATTGGTTTATTGTTGCTCGCTCCAGGAATTCCCCTCTTTATCATGGGCCTAGGTGGAGGATTCCAGTATGAGGCAGTCTCTTCTGGAACTTTCGAAATCGTAGATTCAGACGGACAAGGAGACTTTGGGT
>DAYA01000025.1:9017-15375 GCA_002506705.1 Euryarchaeota archaeon UBA550 | reverse complement strand
ATTGACCAATTCGACCACATTATCATCGACACACCACCTTCCTTGGGATTGCTCTCAATCAATGCACTTTGTGCAGCAAACTGGGTGTTCATTCCAGTACAAGCAGAGTACTACGCATTGGAGGGCTTCAGCATGCTTATGAACAGTGTAAAGATGATTCAGAAGAGAATCAATCGAAACCTGAAGATCTTCGGTGTTGCAATGACCATGGTCGACCAGAGGTCCAAACTATCACTCCACGTATGCAATGAAGTGCAATCGAAGATTCCAAGGAAGGTGTTCAAGACGCCTATCAGAAGGCTAGCAAAGGTTGCAGAAGCTGCATGGACGGGCGCTCCGACAGTGATTTTGAACAAACCAAGCAAGAGCGGCGCCGGTGCTGGCAGCAGAGAGTATTGGTCTCTGACCAAAGAATATCACGAGAGAGTTCAAGAAATGAGAAGGCAATTCGGCGTTACCGAACATCCTAGATTGTTATTGGAAAAGCAAGGTCGCTCCATTTGATACGGTCAAAAAATCATGACTTCGCGTAGTTTATTGCGCGCGCACTTCAAGTAGTCTATAGAGCGCATCAACTCCATGACAGGGGAAGGGATGACCTCAGTAAGTGTAAGTTATGAAGTTAGAAGGCAATTGAACACTCTAAGAACGATGGATGGCCATCGTAGTGTCGATTCGTTTCTAGCGGATATGATTCGCGCTCACAAGTTAGGTAAAATGAACGGTGAGTTAGACAAACTCAGAGAACAGATGAAAGAAGTTGCCGATGTAAGCGCTGAACACCTCGTGCAAAGGCTAAACCTAGCACCATTCAAAGTCTGAGGTGGTAAAATGATGGAATGGAGACCTTCGGGATACAAACTTTCCACTACCGACTTAGTGCATGCGATTTTTGATTCAAAGAGTGATGCAGGAAAACTCCTGGTAAAAGCTACAATGGGAGAGATCGAATTGTTCGCTGACGCAAAGAGTTGGAACGCAATCCTTTGGTTGATTGCTAACACTCTGAAAGTAGACGGTGTTCCAGTTTATACTGGAGCAGAACTCGGTGAACTGAAATCTTCCCTACCAATTGTTTGGCGGACCGATTAATCACTTGCCTTGCTTTGCAAGCCACTCCGCACCATACCATTTCCATTGGTCCATTGTCCAACCGTCTGGCAAACCTTCTGCTGGTAAAGGAGGGGCTTCGGGTGGTGCTTGTTGTGCAGGCGCTTCATTCACCTGGCTTACTTCAGTCGCCGTGGTTTGAGCAGGGAGTCCTGCTAACTCTTCTAGAGATGCAGATTCTTCCATTACACCTGTTGATTCTGATACATCCATATCTCCTTTGATGTCGATGTCATCGAAACCAGAGTCAATTTCTGCTTCATCATTTGAATTGTCCATCTCCATTGGTGCGACATCATCATCCCAATACTTGTCTGAATCTACACCGCCAGACCCTGAAAGGCCAGCCTTACCACCTAGTGCTTCCGCTTCTGCGCTATTTTCACCGTCAGGCACGAAAGGCACTCCGTAAGTTTTGACTAGGGCCTTACGTCGACGGGCACTGCCTATTGCAGCATAGATCAGCAGTACTGCCACTATTGCAGCGAATCCACCACCAAGGAACGGTGCTATTTCTTTGGCAGTTGAGAGATATTGGTCGCTGGATGATTCCTCAGCTTCAGCCTCTTCTTGGGATTTCACCCACGCAAAGTATTGCTTTGCAGTTTCTCCTTTTGCTTCTTTGTCTGTGACGTAGTTTTGGTAATCTGCGTCCCTTACTCCTTGACAGGTTTCTGTAACATCCGTCACAATTAGTTCACAATGGTCAAAAACGGTTTGAACGAGCCTGTTAGAATCATTGTAATCTTGACTAGCACCTACTGAATCTCCATCTGAATCAATATAATCGCGAGAATCTTCTGGAAGGTCATCTGCGAAATCATAGAATCCATCTCCATCTGTATCGATGCAACCGAACTTTTCCGTGACTACGAAGTTAAGTTCCAGAGAACCATCGCTCGCAATCTCTGGAATGTAAGCACTAGTGGAGTTACCCCACTCTAACGGACAAGCATCTGGGTCGTTGCCCTGCAGGTTGTCTCCGTATCCGTCACCATCGGTGTCGGACCATTGGCTATCATCATTGATTGAGAAATCTGCACCATCTGCAACGCTCCAATCGTCGGATGGGTCTGAGTAGCCATCACCGTCTGTATCCTTGCATCCAGTTCTATCAATAGTTGAGAAACCGTTCTGATCGGGACAGTCGTCTCCCTCGGTCCCATCCTTATTGTCGCCAAATCCGTCGAAGTCAGAATCTGCCCATTGTGTGGAGTCATCGGGGTACCTGTCACCACCTTCTTTGTTCATGTTGTCTCCATAGCCGTCGCCATCTGAATCAACCCACTGTTCTGAATTGGTTGGAAATGCATCCGAGTCGTTGCCATCTGGATTATCCCCATATCCGTCACCATCTGTATCATCCCATTGAGTGACATCCTCAGGGAATGCATCTGGTGTGTTCCCTTGTGGATTGTCACCGTATCCATCGCCATCCTCGTCTTCATACTGAGTTGAATCTGTTGGGAAAGCATCAACGCTATCTGTTACCCCATCACCATCGGAATCTAAGTCATATAATCTGATTTTAGAAGAAGTTGAAAATGTGGAAATGATGTATAGTTCGCCACTGTTTCCATATGTACCGAATATCACTCTCCCAGATGCCGAATATACCTCTTCTTCAGTAAACGTAGTAGAGTTGATTAGGTGTAATTTTCCATTTTGGGTACCGACTAAAATCTCCCCGGAATCATCCATAGTGATCGAAATGATGCTTTGGCTGCTTGAAACGGATGTCTCCTCCATAGACCAATCATCGAAATCATATCTAAACAAGTCACCGTTTGTACAGCCTACGATAATGTTGCCATTCCCATCATTGATGACTTTAGTTGGATATGAATTGAAATCGGATAGGCTTGTTTCCAAAACACCCTCTTGCGAGAAAACCTTCACCAAGTTATCTCTTCCTGAGGTAACAATTCTGTCTTCGGAGATGATGGTCATTGAAGTAAGAGCAGTATTGTGTGCAAGGGTTGCTTCACCGGTAGGAACACCGCTTTCGAATTCTTTAGCTCTACGTTCCCCTCCATGGTATCCGAACCACATATCTCCTTCAGAATCCCAGAGAACCTCGTCTACCGAACCAGTCGAGTTGTAGTTACCAGTGATTGTTCTTGATTGGGTATTTACAACGAATACTCCGCCATTGTGTGCGACGGCTACCTGAAGTCCTGTTGAATCTACAGTAGCTGAATTCACAGTAACGTTGAGTTCGATAGACCATTGAGTAATTAGTTCACCACTTCCCCAGAAATGTTCTGAAAGATTACCTGTCTTTGTTACAGTGACCATTGTGGAAGATGAGGTGAATGAAGCATGCATGAATCTGCCATCTTCTGTCTCGACTACACCAACATCGATTAGGTTAGCATTCGCTTCAGCAAAGGGTAGCGCTGGCAAAAGTAGTACTGCGAGAATTAACGCAATAACTCTCCTCATAATTATACCCAAACATACACGACGTATGAATGGCACGGAGTGAAGTGTTTGAACTTCAACAAATAATATTGGCCTCAATCTTCTGAATCCGTGTCGAGTTTAGAGTCGATTGGTTTCAGTTTCTTAATTGGGCTCAAAGTCGCCGTAGGCGCCTGTGCAACCTTTGCGCCTGGCCTTTGACCTGGTGCTGAAGATGGCGGTGGGCCTCTTCTCTTCACTGGTTCCAGTACCTCTGGTTCCACAGGTGTGAGAACCTTTGTTTTGACCGGTGTCAAAACCTTCAGTTTTACAGGCTCAAGGACTACGGTTTCTTCTGCCTGAACAGGTTCAAGACGCTTCAGGGGAGTCAGTGTTGCGATTTTTTGCACCTTTTCGACTTCTTCCTCAATCGTCTCAATTATTTCTTCTGCGATTGATTCGGTCTCGATTACAGGCTCGATTTCTTCGACCTGTGTTTCGATCACTTCTTCGGTAACCTCTGGAATTTCTTCTACAGTTTCAATCACTGGTTCAACTTCTTCTGTTGTTACTATTTCTGGTACAACCTCTTCTACAGCTGGCGTTACAGGTTCTGTTGGAACAACCACTTGAGGCTCAGAAACTACAGGCGGAGAAATTACTGGCTTCTTCACGAGTGAAGGAGCGATTACTGGACTTGCAACTACCGGACTGGAAACCACTGAAGTTGGCTCTTCCTGTGCTGACTGAATTGGTGGTTTGACAAGTGGTTGCCTCACTACCTTCGGTTGAATTGGTTGAGGTAGTGTTGCTGCTGGCCTGCCTGCTAGAGGTGCTGCTCCACCAATAGGTGCCTTGACAGGTCTTGCGATTGGTTGAGCACCGCTCAGTGACTTAGCAGCGGAGCGTGGTGCTCGCATTCCTGCTAGACCCATCGAAGGAGTGTGTTGTGCAGCGGCTTGTGCCAGTGCACCGCGTGGAGCTCGTCCTGCAGACGCACCTAGTGCACTCGGCCTAGCGCCGAGTGCGCTTGGGTCTACACCCATCTGAGGTTGCTGTGCTTGTGTGCCCTGTCCAGAAATTGCCTGTAACCAAGACTGGCGTTTCTCCGCACGGGAGTCTTGTGACTGTAGGTTGTCGAATTCTTCTTGCTGTTCAGCTAGTCTTGCTTCATCAGCATCTATTTCTCCCTGCACCTTAGCCTCAATCGATTCACGCATCTTGACTTCTGCCATTGTTCTGAAGTCATCCATCTGCTGAGTTAGTGTAGACAAACGGTCTCTAATTTCAGCACGCTTGACACCGAGTTGTGCCTCGATTTCTGCACGAATATTCGCTTCACGTTTACGGACTTCAATAAGCGCCTTGTTGCGCATGATCTCTTCTCTCTTGTCGAGTTGTCTCTCGAGTTGAGTTGCGACCTCTTCCTCCTTTCGGGCTCTGAATTCTGCGAGGCGTTCTTCCATTTCCGCCTCGAGTTCGAGAACTGTTTCTTCTTTGATTAGATCGAGGTCAGTTTCCTGAGTGATTCTTTCATTTCGCAGCCTGCCATCGATTTCAGACATTATTGCCTTACGAGCAGCAGACTCGCGCGCTTGGAATTCTAACTCTAAGCGCTCAGACCAATCGACCTTCTTCGAATCATAGCGTTCCGACATCTGGTCGTGTAACTCCGCTTCTCTCTCATATCGGAATCTTGCAAGGCGATTTTGGATTTCGGCTTCTCTAGCATTCCTATATGCTGCGAATTCGACATCCATTCTTGCTTCGAGTTCATGCTCAATCTCTGCTTCCAGTGAACGAGAAATATCGTCGACTGCCTTTGAGAAGGTTAGGTCGTACTTTTCTCGCAATCTACTCTTGCGCTCTGATAATTTCTCAGAATATTGTGACTCCAATTGCCTCTCGACTTCTCCTCTTAGTTGCTCTCTTCTTCTTGCAACTGCCAATTCGACGTCCTGGCGCATTCTTTCTTCGAGTTCTTTTGTCTCTGAATTGAGTCTAGATTCAAGTTCCTCTTGAATTGAGGCTGCGATGTCTTCTTCCAGCCTTAGGCTACGTCTTTCATATTCAGCACGCATGGTTGCTTCTCTTTGCTTGAGGCGAAGTTTGAGTTGTTGCTCCAACCTCGTTCTGATTCCTCGACGAAGAGACTCCTCTCTCTCGGCTAGTTTTTGGCTTTGAACTTCCTCCAGTTTCTCAACTTCTTTGGATTCTAATTCTGTGAACCTGCTTTCCATTTCCTTCTGAATTGTGGCTTCCAATTCACGGATTTTTCTTTGAAGTGATTGATTGAATTCTATCTCCAATCTCTCTCTTTGGAATGCTAACCTCTTGCGATGCTCGTCGGACAATTGTGTTTCCAACTGAGAAATTACTGCTGTTCGGTGTTCCTCAACCTTGCGACTTTGTTCCACTTCAAGAGATTCCTTAAGGGAACTTATTTCCCTCTCAAGACGCATCTCATGCATTTCTCTTAGGCGGATTTCTTCTCTGGTCAGGGCTTCGGATTCTAACTTAGACAACTCTTCCTCCATCTGACCTCTCAATTCAGTCTCGAATGCATTGAGTGTCATTTCGTGTTGCCTGGAGATGTCTGTAGCCATGTTATCTTGCATCAATGAGATTCTCTCAGCTAATGCCTCGCGGCGGAGTTTGCTCTCTCTGCGCAACTTTGCACGCAGTTTCTCTTCCTCTCTGAAACGTGAATTCTGCATTAACGTCTGATCCAAAGATGGGGACGGAGTAGACGTAAATTGAGCACGCAATGTAGAGAGGTCGATATTGCTAGAAGAGCTTCCTCTTCTCAACCCCACTTTATCTCCTGACTTGCTATCGCTAGCAC
>DAYA01000025.1:0-8685 GCA_002506705.1 Euryarchaeota archaeon UBA550 | reverse complement strand
TAGCACTCATAATACTCCCATCCGATACCTCATGCCTTTCTCATGATAGATAAGGAGCGCGATTGGTGACGGTCGTCGCGGGGCGATTTATACGACCATTCGCGCTTGCCATTACTCTTGTTCTGTCTGTTCGGATTCTAAGTCTACTAAACGTGGGCCCATTACGATGTATACAAGCATCAAGAATAGAGAAACTGTGAACAAGAACATGGTGAATGATGTGCCTGACAAGTCAATGCCTGCATCGTCTTTGTGTGTCAATGACATCGCATGGAGAATTCCGAATAATAGTGCAGTAAGTTGGACAACGCTCAACTTCATTGGAATTCCTGATTTTAGTTTCGACATTTTCCTGTCAGAAATCATCAGACCACCGCTAATTACCATTATTGGAAGAATTATGAAATCAAGGTACGGCTTTTCTCCCTCCCCAAAACAGATCCCACAACTCCACTCTGTAAGGTCGGGGCCGTATCCAGAAGAAGGTTGCAGCCAAATTAGACCTGCTGCAGAAATAATCAGCATAGCATTTGCCGGTGATGCCATTCCATGGAAATATGTAACATAGCCACCTTCATCATATTGAAACCTAGCGAGCCTCAACATACCACATGCAATCATCCAAGAACACGCTATTGCCAAGCTGATTGTCCAGATTGGAGTTGCTTCACCCCACCTACCAAACATTGCGAAAATCATCAATGCTGGAGCGACGCAAAATGAAATGCAATCAGACATTATGTCTAGTGAGCCTCCAAGTAGTTGTTGTTTTGAGTATCTTCTAGCAATTGGTCCGTCAATGATGTCCCCGATTGCGGATAATAGAATACACAACATAGCCGCCCATATGTAATCGGTCAATACACCACCTTGTGTATACGGTTCGCCCATGTCGTCGACTGCTAGCAAGAGGAAGAAAATTGCAAGAGTACCAAATAAACCATTCACAATGGTGATGTAGTCTGCAATTCCCATCATCCTAAATGTGGTCTTCAAGAAATCACCTCAGAATGAAATTTTGAATTCGACTTCACATGCAGGGCAGGTAATTTCTCTTTCACCTGGTCGCTTATTCATTCGTAACTTTCGCTCGCAAGAAGGACAAGAAATTTCGACTTTTGGCCTATTCGGCTTCAACACAAAGTGAGTTTTGCAAGACGCACATTGCAAATTTGCTGGCCTTTTGTCCACGCCACAAATCAACACCTTTGAGCAAGATGGACAACTGATTTTTTCCTCTCGCCATTTTTTCCTTGTGCCCTCGTGCTCAACTTTCACTTGGGTTTTACACATTAGACAAGTTATGATGCCCAATCCGTTAGGTAACAAGTGATTGCACTTAGGACAAGACAAATCTGGCGCCGGGATTCTTGATTCTACACCCGCGCTAGACTCACCATCCGACATGTTCAGCCCTCCTTGTTTTCATTTTTGAGAGATTGCGCTACTCAAGTCCTTCTACCGATAATTTCCAAATTTTGGAGAGTCGCGGAATCTAAATCCAAAGTCGTTCCAGATAACTCTGCCAATTCTCTCAACATAGTACGTGCAGCGGCTTGTACTCTTGGATTTGACAAATCGATGGATGCAAGGGAGTTTTGGCTTGCGTTGGAACTTCCATCGTTTGGAAGCGGTACCCTGTCAATTACACACCACCATCGTGTTCGCCCTTGGTCTCTGTGATTCATTACCAATCCAAGTGACTCGAGTTTCCTCAAGTGGTGATACAGGTTGTATCGATCAACACCGACGATTTTCTGAAGTTGAACTGTCGTATATTCATCAGCCTCGAGAAGTGCAACATACAGTGCACGGCGTGTTGGATGCATCAAAGAAGTGCTAACCGGGTCTGCATGTACTCTAGCCAAGAGTGTCCACCTATGCATAGCCCTAATCGCCATGTGGCTTGAAGGTAGCGTTCAATTCAGTGATTAAATTGAGTCGTATAGTGCCTTAAATGAATCAATGGTGCCATCCCAAATCGACTTGAAAATGTCACCAACTAATTGCAAAGTACCGCCTGTTCCAGACAACCTTGCGCCATTAATAATGACACCAATAACACTCAGTTCGTGGACTAGCACGCCGATTGCAAGGCTGTCGTTAATTCCCGCTAGTACTAGATAAACAAGGAAGAGTGTAATCGCAACCGAATATCCAATATTCCACAGTAGCACGTTGTGAGTGCGTCTTGCTAACTTTACCAATTCTGAAATCAATCTCGGATCGTCTCCTGGAATCAAAACGTCTGCGGCTTCCAAGTTGGCTGATTCACCAGTGCCTATGGCAATTCCAATATCGGCTGCTGCCATAGCAGCAGCATCATTGAATCCATCACCAACCATCATTGTAACGTGAGTTTTGGACCGATTTTGGACCCACTGTACCTTACCTTCTGGAGTCATTTCTCCTCTCGCTGCATTCCCCTGTACACCTAAACTCTTTGCGAGTGCATCGACCGCATCTTGATTGTCTCCAGACAAAATCTCGACATTGACACCTTGAGCATAAAGGGACTGAATTAATTCTGCTGTCCCCTCTCTCAAATCATCATGAATAAATGTGAATAATGCTACTGCCTTCCCATCTTTCAACAATAAACTAGCACCGTGTCCTAAGTTTAGAGCAGATTTCAACTCTTCCTCCAGTTTACCTGAAACTTGAGAAAGTTCTGCTCGAACAAATGCTACCTCTGAGCCTTTGAGTTTAGCTGATACACCATTTTCCATATCTGAAATGTCTGTTAGCCCTAGTGGCTCAATTGCTTCATTTTGTGCATAAGAGATTATTGCCTGTGCATAAGGATGGTTTGATGATGCCTCTAAACCCGCTGCTAAAGCGATTGCAGTATCTCTTCTGCGGCCTCTTGCAAGAGTCATACTTCCTATTCGTGGCTTTCCTGAGGTTAGAGTTCCAGTTTTGTCTAGAAGTGCTAAATTAACTTTAGATAATGATTCCATGATGTCTCCGCCCCTTGCGATTGCACCTGATTTAGACGCCAGAGAAAGACTTGCAGCATGCGGGACTGGCGAGGCAAGAAGAAGAGCACACGGACAGGCTACTACCCATAGTAAGAGGATGATTTTCCAGTCCGCACCAGGTTGTAACAACCAAGCTAAGACTGCTCCAATTAGAACGACAGGAACCCAAATCGATGTGAAGTTCTCTAAAGCCCCCTGTAGTCTAGTAGGGATTTCCTTGTAGGTGTGAACGGTGTCAATTAATCCAGACAATCTACTATCTTCCCCAACAGCAGTCACTTCAATTGTTACCGGACCACGAGATAGCGTTAATCCTGCTTGTAACTCATCACCTTTTGCTACATCAACTGGTACCGATTCCCCAGTTAGAGGGGCACGGTTAACAGAACCTGAACCAGAGATAATTTTCCCATCAGCAGGAATCAGTTCCCCACTCCTAATCTCTAGATGGTCTCCCTTCATGACCAATCCAATAGGAATTTCTTCGGGCCCTGTATCCTTGTGAGAACCTGGAGCCATGAGATTTTGTTGAGACATAACCGATATGGAGGAAATAGAAAGTGTACCAATGGTCATCTTTGGAACCCTTCTGGCTGTTCTTGGCAAACGATCTAGGCCACCTTGCATGGCATTTCTTGCATTAATGAGAGCCTCATTTTCCATGTGCTCGGTCCATGAAACTAAAATCAAAACCATCAATGCTTCTTCCCAGGCTTGCAAATATGATGCCCCCAAAACCGCTAGAGAGGTTAATACTTGGAATCCGAACTGACGATTTTTTACCGATGCCAAAGCCTTGGAAAACATCTTGATACCACCCAATGCGACGCCAATGATTCCGATTCCACCAATTACCCAGGGGTTGTCCGTAACCAAACCCTCAACCAGTAATAGAATTACAAGGCTAATGAATGCAATACCTGAACCAATCATTCGCCATTGGCCTGCAGTGACCGTGTTTATTTTCTCAGGGATTAATTTGTATTCTCCGCCAATTATTTTCTTCAATGATTCATCTAAAATCAACTGCATTTCACTATTTAGATTGGGTACAGTTTGCAGTTTGAGGTTACCTTCCCTGTCAATGTCACAATCTAGGACTCCTGGTTGGCGTCTGAAAATTCTCGGTAAAACTTTGACTGAGACTGAATTTCTCTGTGCAATAGCGCTTGAGTTTACACCAGAAATTTGCATAAACGGAATGTCTGGTGGATTTCCTAAAGATTTCAAAACTGAGGATGCCTCGGAAACATTACCTTTCTCAAAATCAACATCAATAGTTACTGTACCATCTGTAGCACTCACCAATGAGCTGTTTACGTGCTCAAGCCTGTTGAGTGCGTTCATCGCTTCTGATGCACAGTGTGGACAATCCATATCCTGGATAGGCCAGCATATGCTTTGTTTGCCTCCATATTCACCCAATATCATCATGTCCAATGTATTGGTTTTGTCTTCAACGAAACTATCGGTTAGTGGTTTGAGATTCTTCGAAATAACTGTACGGGCCTTCCGCTTCTTCACTTCTACCTTAGGGGCAGTGGTGTCTTCAAGAGACAGGAATTCCTCTCCGTCTTCCGCCACATTCACCTCTGAGAGTCCATTGCTCAATAAGGCTCCCATCGCAAGCGTATTGAATCAAGTCTTCCAGCGGTAATCATGCAATGGATGCCTGATGGTTGGAAGCCAAAGGCTGTTGCTGTTGATATCGACGGTACAATCACCGATTACAACAAGAAATTGCATCTTGGAGCAATCGAATCCCTTAGGCGCCTAGAAGAAGCGGGTATACCGGTCATTCTCGCTACCGGCAATGTCAGAGCAATCACTTACGGCCTCTCGAGATTTATTGGTGCAACTGGACCGATGGTTTGTGAAAATGGTGGAGTTGTTTGGCATCCTAAATGGGATGAGCCAATCGTTAGGGCAGATGGAGCCAGAGCGAGAAAATGTGCTCAAGAGATGGCAAAGGACATCGATATTGATCCTAAGGGAATAACCACCAACGCATGGCGTGAATCTGAATGGTGCTTATTCAAGGATGAAGACTTGGATGCAGTAAACAACTGGGTTTCTAATTCAGAATATTCTGACCTTACCGTGGTAAAAACCGGATTTGCAATTCATCTGATGGAGCCACATCTATCCAAGGGAGAAGGACTCAAAGTAGCTTTAGAAAAGATGGAATTGTCCCCTGATGATGTTCTTGCTGTAGGAGATGCACCTAACGACATCCCTATGTTTCAATTAGTTGGCCATTCTGTTGCTGTCGGTGGATGTTTCGACACTCTTGCAGCGGTTGCTAAGGTGATCTCTCCTCACCCACATGGAGATACATTCAAGCCCCTAGTAGATTCAATCCTTAACTAAATTGAATATTCAGTTCAAGCGATTAAAGCTGCCGTCAGGCATCATTTGCCATCTGGTACCATCTGCCTGAATGTACACTGTTTGACCTGTTGACTGGTCATATGTTCCACCTGGTGGTAGACCCGTGTAATCTGCAACTGTGGTTGGTTGTGCAGGTGGTGGCGGTGCGGTTTGCATTTGCTGCGCTGGAGCCACAAATTGTTCCTGAACGGCCGGTTGCGCAGGTGTAACAGGCTGAATCATTGGGGTTTGGGCTACAGGATTTGGCTGCGCAAATGGCATCTGACTTTCCATAGCCATTTGCTCACCAATGGAAGTTTCACCATTGCGACCTCTCATCAATACAACAGCAACACCAACTAATATTCCTACAACACCAATTGTAGAACCCACGATCAATGCTGTGTTTGACGATTCGGAGTCGGATTTCGTACTATCCTTGGCATTGTCGTCTGTGTTCTCATTGTTATCGTCACTATCGCCATCACTATCGGAACTCAGTTCACTTGCAGAAGTATCACTTCCGTCATGCTGCGTTGTGTTTCCTGAGACAACTGAGGATGCATCAGCAGCTACAGCGGTGCCATCCAGAGTAGAAGACTCTGTAACAAAGGCAACTGATGCAGCGTGTGACACACCTCCATCAAGTGTTACAACATTCAATTGAATTGTATATTCATTCATTGGAGTATTTTCATCTACCGTGAAAGTGACAGTGAATGGTAGGTCACCATTCGAATCGATTACACCCCATGTAATAACAGCGCTGTCAAGCAAATCCTGATTGTAAGGCTCAACTAATACATCCAATACTCCGCCCAGAGTCAAGTCTAAGCCATTGTGCGCGTTAATTACTCCGGATATCGACATTGAGCCCTCAGCCAATTGTTGCTCACGGTTTTCTATCTCAAGAGAGAATTCTGGCAGAGATGTGATGCTAAATGTAATCTCATCTGAGCGAACTGTTGAACCCGAAGTTCCAGAAATAATCACAGTGTGATCTCCTTCTGGCAAATCATCAGAGATTGTTAGGGTAAGTACTGCCATGAATGGAGCAGAACCACTTGAGAAATCAAGTTGTGCGGTAACGCCGTCTGGGACTACTGCAGAAAGTGTGACATCTGCTCCAAATCCATTAACTGGCTCGACAAAGATTGGAGTTGGAACAACCCAAGGAACGCCACCTGGAAGTACAATCCAAGGGTCCATTGTCACGATTTCGAAATCAGGGTCGTTATCAACTGTGAATGGAACGACTACTGAGCGGCCATTTCCGCCACTCGTGCCTGTAATTGTCAGTTCATATTCCCCGCTTGATAGATTCATTGTATCTACTACTACCGCGCCTAAATCGTCTATTGTTAGCTGTTGATTGTTATACATCATTGGAGCGTTTTGAGCGTTGACAGTTGCGCTAATATCAACTGTTGAATTGAATTCATTGAACCCAACCACGTTTATCCATGCTGCAAATGGTAGGCCCATTCGTGCAATGTCATCGGGAACGCTCGGTAAAATTGTGAAATCAGGTGTTGCCCAATCGTTGTTACCTTCTCTACCTGCGAAGGACTGAATTCCTGTTGCTGTAACTGTGGTTCCACCAATTGTAAATGATTCTTCACCAATGTGTCGATAGTTTAGTGGTAAAGCACCTGAACTATCTAACTCCATATCAAGAATTGAGCATCCGCCCATTTCTATGCTGAGAGACATAGTACCAGTGCCTACTGCTGCCTCGCTCCATACTTTACCTTCAGTTAGAGGGAAATTCAATTCATTAATTCCGTTGGAGTAGGTTAGGTCTGATTTCATAGTGGTCGATTGGTCAGCACCAGTTGGTATACAACCAAAACCAGTGCCACCGCCTCCGGTTCCACTTCCATTATTGCCGCCGTTGTCGCCACCGCCAGAGTTACCATTTTGCTCATCGCTGCAACCAAAGAAATCTACATCAGCGCCTGCAACAGTATCTGGGCACATGTCATCATCATCAATCACTCCATCATTATCTGAATCAGTGGAACCTGTGCCGCCACCGTTTCCACCACCGCCATCATCATCAGGGCAGCCATCGCCATCAGCGTCATTTGATGAATCAGCATAGTCGTTAGGACATGCGTCACTTGAATCGGGAATGCCGTCACCATCAGTGTCATCATCGCCGCTTCCTGACCCACCGCCGTTGTTTTGAGCATCTGAGCAACCCCATGCATCTACTTCTGCATTAGGAGCGGTTCCAGGGCAGTCATCCCAATCGTCTTCGACTCCGTCACAATCTTCGTCTGGGTTGCCCCATTCATCGGTACAGCTTCTTCCTTGATCCTGATTCATAGAGCCGAAACCACTAGTTTCCAACTTTGTTGTCATCGTGAGATTTTCATGTACAAGTGACAGGGTGTTCTTTGCATAACATGCATTGCCAGTTTGTTCGTCGATTGTTTTCGTTTCAACACCGCCTAGATCAATTGTCAGAGTCGCCTTACCCTCAATTGAGACCCTAAAACAGTCTTTCCCAGAAACAGTATCTGAGCCTGTAACAGTCATTTGATAATATTCATCATAAGTTATTCCTGAGAATTCTGGCATTGAAACAGAGAAATTCCAAAAATCACCATTTGTCCATACTGGTGCACTTTGTGTATCAGTTGATGCTGATTCAGCATATTGGTAGGAAGAAAGTTCTGATGTATACATGATGTTACCTTTAGCATCATAGATATCAGATGCGACATACCACCCTGCTGCCGCAGAATACCAATTCACTTCGTATCCAGCATCTATCTCAAGTACATATGCGCCGCCACCGGCTTCAGTCATTGTTGCGTTAATTGAAACACTGTATACGCCACCTAAGTCTGTTTCTTCCTCACCCAAGAATATTGTATCACGCATCTTGGCAGGGTTGCTAGAGCCAAGGTATGTATTCTCTTCATCCCAAACTGACATAGAGACTCCATCACCAGAAGCGTGTGATAAAGTCAGCAAAAGGGTTTGACCGGGTTCTAACCAAATCGAATACCAGTCGATTTTGTCTGACCACATGTCTACAGAACCTCGAACAACGTCACCAGGATACATTTCTTGTCCAGATGTGTTGACATTATTTGGCTCAACTTCTTCGATTACCTCGACTCCGCCATTGCTGCTACGCTGGAAAGATTTCCCATCTTCTAGAACATTAGATGTAAAAAATGGGCTCAACAAAGCAAGTAGTAGAATAGATACCACGATCTTTCGCATAGCCTCTTATTCTAAACCGTGATATATCAATAATCTGTAATAGTAATGTTACAAACGAAGTGTGTTGGTTATGGTGCCGGAGGTAGGATTTGAA
>DAYA01000053.1 GCA_002506705.1 Euryarchaeota archaeon UBA550 | reverse complement strand
TTGCTATTCCCTCACCACGAGGCTGAAATCTTCCAAGGTGAATGTCACACTGGCTGTTCACCAGTTGTACACCACTGGCTCCACAATGGATTTGTGAACATTGACGGAGAAAAGATGAGCAAATCCTTGGGGAACTTTTGGACAATCAAAGATATTCTAGAAAAAGTGGACCCACTTGTTTTGAGATTCTCTCTGGTCAATGCTCACTATCGCTCACCGATTGATATGAATGAGCAACTACTGAAAGATGCAGAAAAGAATCACACAAGATTGGTTGCAGTATACAAGGCTGCATTGGAATTGGTTGGCGTGAACTGCCCTCCACTTCCTGAAGGAGATATTACATCACAAATTCCTCTTGTTAGAAGTTTAGGACTCTTAGAGAAAATGGCACAAGGATTCGCTATAGCGATGGATGACGATTTCAATTCAAGAGAAGCATGTGCCAAAGTGTTGGGTGCAATCAGAGAAATGAGCAAAATGCTGGGGGCTCTAGAAGGAGATGACCTTGGTGCTTATGCACTACATTGCGTCGAGTGGCTAGAGGATACTGCTGGCTCAGTACTTGGCGTACTCCCAACACGTGAACAAACTCTTGCGGAACCTGAAGACGACCCTAGAAGGGCTGAAATTGCGGAGCAAGTCGAGTCCTTATTGTCAAAGAGAGCCGAGGCAAGAGCGGCAAAGGATTGGCCCGCAGCAGATGCTATCCGTGACGAATTAGCAGCTCTTGGCGTAGTGGTAACCGATACCGCAGAAGGACCAATTTGGGACTTAGTCTAATCTTTAGGCGGTTCCAATGGTGGTAGCTCAGGGACGAAGGCATCGGTTATTTCTTCGTGGTCTACTTCTTTTCCATCTTCATTGTCTTTTGAAACAATAATTACTGAAATCGCCGCTATGAAGATGATTACCATGACTATTGTCAATACGAACACTGGGTCGGACCCATCGGATTCGGCCTGGTCGGAAACATCCTCATCGCAAATACCTACACAGGTGTCCTCTCCAGTTGCGTTGTTGTCAGGGTTATCTGCACCGTTGTCAAATACACATGAACCGTCATCTGTATCAGCGTTAGCGTTGTAGTTGGTTGCGGTTGAATCTGTACAACCTTCGACAGGGTCTGGCTCATCCACAGGAACAGTGTAATTTGAATCCTCGACAAACGCTCTATTTCCGTCTGCGTTGTACTCTACATCGTAGTAATCGTATAACTTAGTCATATCAATGTGATAATTTGCATGACCTGAGCGGTTAACCACGTCAAAGAATCTGTCATCACCGATGGTGTAGATCGGGTCTAAGCCCACGGTTGACAACCTGTTGACGTTGTCTCTGTAGTCCCCATCAAAGTTCGAGCCTAGCCAATCTTCTATTTCTGAATCAGTCATTCCTTCAACATCATCCCAGTTTGCTTTGATATCGTTGAAATCATTTCTCATAGCCATCGATAATCCGGACTCTATCTCTTCCCAAGTTTGCATACCATCAACATCTGATGTTGAGGTCACGTCTATTGCCTTTGAGAAACCAGAGCCATTGATGTATTCCCAGTCATCGCCTTTCATTGCACTCATCAAGTCAATGTCTCCAAACACTGGTTTTCCGTGGACAATAGTCAGGCGAACATCAGGGTCAATTGCTTCAATCAAGTTTCGGTACGGATTCTCGTGAAACGTGTCGATGACTACAATATCTGCGTACATGTCAGTCTTTAGTTGCCCTACGAATGCTTCCCAGTTGCTAATCTCTGCAGGATTGCTGGTTACCATTTCTGCTAGTTCATAGTCAGAGAAATGGTTCTGTAGAATCTCCCTGTTCCACATGTCTGCAACCTTCAATTCGTGAAGGTTGTTTTTGGTTCCACTGGGTCCCCAGTCGGGTGCGATTGAGATCGTAATTCCTGCGCTGTCTGCAGCCACGACGTCGGTTGTGTCACCATACAGTACGAGGTTGGAAAACGGTGACCAAACCAAACCCGCACCTGTGGTTCCCATCTGATTGAATTGGCTTGCATCCATTCCTGTGCCGTGGATGACAACAGTTTCATCCATTATCAGTCCTTTATCCCAAAGGGCATCGAATTCAGCTTTGCTGCTCTGGTCTACACCCTCTGAAAGGTGTACAAACCATGCGTTCAGGGAACCAGATTGGTTTTGAGAAATCAGATGGTTTCCGGTGTAGTCATCATCTGCTGCACCACATACAGCGCAGGTACTGATTCCATCTTGTCCGAAGTTATACAACTCGATGTTTCTAGATAGCATACTATCCCACGCATCTGTACCGCTGCCGGGTGAGCCTTGTACTGCCGTAACTCCACCTGCGACAGCTTGCACTTCGGCATACTTCATCTGCTCGGCAGACATATCCCATCTACTTCTTTGCTGAACGTTGTTTTTCATCCAAGTAATACTCGGGCCGTAGTCCCAATTGTTACCCCACTGGTATCTGTTTGTGTAGCCACCTTCCTCTGATTTTTGGGAATCGGATAAGTGTACATTGAAGTCCCAAAGCGGTATGTGATTGTAATGCATGTGATTGTGCAAGTCGATTAGGCCAGGGTAGATCGTAGCCTCAGTATCGTATGCTGAGACATTATCAGTATTGATGGGAGGAATTTCTCCATCAGCCCAAATCGCAACGATTTTGCTTCCTTCAATCATTATGTTGCCGTTTTCGATAACGTCTCCTTCCCCGGTCATTGGCACTATTCTACCCTTCAAAATGTAGGAGTCTTCAGTATTGTCAGATTCAGTGAAGCATGTGCCTTGCCTATCTGCAGGATTTGGATCAGTTTTCCATAAACTACCATTTTCAGCGATGATGTACACTTTATCCCACCAAGAATCTTCTCCAGGGTAGGTCATTGAATCGATTAGATTTCCTTCAGCGTTCATCAATGTCGCTGTGTCTCCGTCCCAATAATCCAACTCAATGTCTGTATTTGCACGATAGAAAGTAATGCTCTCTCCACCTTCAATGGTTGTGTTCCAACCTATTCTACACGGTGGGCTACCACCATTGGTTGTGTCATCAAGTATCCAATCAGAGATGTCGACCGGGTCTGTTCCGGTATTTGTGATCATAATATACTGGTCTGAAAAAGAACCAATATCTCCATCACCATTCCAATCCGTACCGTTGTACTGAGCAGATGAAGCAGAGACCAATATCTCTTGAATAACAATTCCACCGTTTTCATCGGTTTCACTCATTGCTGTTATCGGAAAGAGTGCTGTGACCAGAATCAAAGCAACAAGCATCCTGCGCATGTGTCGGGTCAATCCGTATCAGCAAATGAACTAACCTACTGCGCGATACAATTCGTTACAAGGCGTCGATAGCCTCAAATCTGAGCCAATCAGCGGTTCAATCATGCGTAGAGCAGTGCTGATGCTGTTCGTACTTCTTCCTGCAATGTTTTCGGGTTGCTTCGGAGAGGACGAGATTGTTTCGGAACCCGATGTTGCAGACCCTGCTTATCTTCAACCATGGGAAAGAGCCGGGGAAATATATGATGCCAGCGACGTTTTCAGCAGAGTAACTGAAAATGGCTCATACGATGTAGACACCGTACGCAGCGTGTATGTTGATGTTCCCACAATCACAGCAGCAGACGGCGGAGCCGGATTAACCGGTGATGCTACAGTCCACCTTGGACTCTGGCTTCCAGTAATCGAAGGATGCGATTGGGAAGCAGGAAATCTCAGTGAAGATTGCCGAGTTCCTGTCATTGCCGAAATAGGGCCATACTACGACGATGGAGATGTTGATGCATTAACTCCGGCAAACAGGTTGGGTAGGTTCCTTATCGAGAATTACGTACCACACGGCTACGGAGTTGCTCAAGTTAGCGTATTTGGTACAGGTGAATCAAATCACTGCATGGACCTGATGGGTACAGATGAGCAAAGAGGAATAGACGCCGCAGTTTCTTGGCTTGGTAGTCAAGGCTGGTCTAACGGAAAGGTTGGAATTATTGGAAAATCATACGATGGCAGCACTCCATGGCAGGCTGCGACTTTTGGAAATCCATACCTAGCTACAATCGTGCCAATGTCAGGATTGATTGGTGTACACGAATTGATGTGGCGTAACGGTAGCATGGAAGCACGTGGAATGATCATGCACAACGGAGTTTATGGCTCATTTGGGATAGATGGTGATGCGGATGATGTTGACAACGCCTGTGAAGGCTACATGGAGGGTTACGTCAATGGCCCTGCAGCATACTTGTCCGGCGGAATGGTTGATTTTGCTGGCAACACATACTGGACTGAGAGGTCTTTCTTGGGACGAGTCCTAGATAATTACAACGGCTCGATTTACATTATTCAAGGAATGCAGGATTGGAACGTAGACCCCCACATGGCATTCCCGATTCACCAGCAGGTTGCAGATGCTGGTATTGAGATTAAGACTCTAGCAGGCCAGTGGGCACATGACTATCCTGACCGTGTTGAAGGACACAGTTCTCAAGGAGAAGGTAGAGGTGCAGAAGCCTACCCTTACACACTTCGCTGGGACTGGGCTGATGAGATGCTGTACTGGTTTGACTGGTACCTGAAGGGTGAAGGAGATGCACCAGTACTCGGTGTCGAAATGCAGGACAACCGTGGTGGATGGAGATTTGAATCTACTTGGCCCTCAGAGGACACACAATTCATGGAACTATCAGTCGATAGTTTGGGACCAACAGATGCAATGATTGGTCCAGGTTAT
>DAYA01000058.1 GCA_002506705.1 Euryarchaeota archaeon UBA550 | reverse complement strand
TTCAATCCAGATTTGAGTCAAGGACCAGTTGCTGAACTCAAACCAAAAGCTCAACCTCAGCACGCATCCTCTAAGTCAAGGCAATCCGGTGAATGTAAAATCACAGGCTCGGGATTAGACTCCCAAGGGGATTGGGTAGTGGAAGGCGAGGCTATGGTAACCGACGTTCCGATTACTTACCTTGGATACGTGAATCGAGATTCTGGAGTTATAGAGGAGGTTGGCCATCCGCTAGATGGTCGAGCAATTGAAGATAAGATTCTGATTTATCCAAAGGGCTCAGGTTCAACAGTTGCTCCTTACGTACTCATGGGATTGATTTACACCGGTAAAGGCCCATTGGCAATAGTGAATCGAGATGTATGTTCTCTAACATTGCCTGCTTGTAGCTTACTCGACATGCCATACTCTCATGGATTCAGCCAAGATCCCTGCATCGCTATTAACGATGGAGATAAAATAAGAATCAGCAAGAATGGCGACAACGTTTCACTCGAGGTCCTCGAACGTAAAGGTGAGTGAATGCGAGTACTGGTCACGGGTGGGGCAGGTTTTCTAGGCTCACATCTGGTTGATTCACTGGTCGAGTGTGGTGATGATGTCGTTGTTTTGGATGACCTTTCAAGGGGACATAGGTCGCAGATAGATTCGAGTGCAAAGTTCGTTCAGGGTGACGTTCGGTCATCTGAAGATTGGGAAAAAGCATGTCAAAATTTCCAGCCGGAAGTAATTCATCACCTGGCAGCAATCAATGGGACAAGGAGATTTCACAAAGAAGCAGATTTGGTCGTTGACGTCAACGTAAACGGGACACGTCTTGCCTTAGAATTCGCAAAAAGACACTCCGCTAGGCTCGTTTTTTATTCATCACCAGAGGCCTTTGGAGAACAAGAAAATATGCCATTATCAAATGATTCTAACAGTCTCTTTACACCAGCACATCTGCACCAGCGCCACTCTTATGGCGCTTCGAAACACATTGGAGAACTCTTATGCCAATTTGGATTAAGGAAAGGGCTGGATGTTCGCATAGTTCGCCCATTCAATGTATACGGTCCAAGATTACACGGTGATGAAAATGGACAGGTCGTTTCAATGATGATGGAAGCATCTCCAATCGAAGTTCATGGTGATGGGCTCCAAACAAGAAGTCTGACATGGGTTGGAGATGTCATCGAGGCCTTCATCAAAGTGGGAACTATGAATGGCCTTGAAGGGCAGGCATTCAATTTAGGTTCAACAGATGAAATTTCAATGATTGATTTGGCAACAAAGATAGCGGGACTTCGTGGAGTTGAGATTGTTTTCACAAAGCCGAATAATGGTGATAGCAAACGCAGATTACCAGATATTTCGATGAATGCTGCAATCGATTGGGTTGCTAAGACCTCGCTGGATGAGGGGCTATCTCAACTTTTGTGATGCGTTGCAGTATGTGTCCAATCCATAGGAGTTGGAGTTAACTTGTCCATTCCATGTTGGCAAAGTAGTGCCAAACCATCCTCTGGAGCCTGCTCAAATGGAACGATTAACTTCTCAACTCTGAGTGTAACTAGTCGTGCAACAGCACCTTCTGGTAATGCCCTATCTTCTACTAGTCTACATTTCATTATGACAACTGCTTGTGGGTGAACTGGTCCTTCTAGGTCAATCAAATCCCATTCGCTCCCTTCAACTGGCTTGCTTGCGAGGTCAACATCCTTTGCAGCCCTCATAGTTGGTGCCAGGAATTGCAATTCACATTCCTTAGTCTCGATGAGATTTAGATAAGTATCCCTCATCTTTCCTTCTCTATTCCTTGATAGTGACATCACTGCTAACGGTGGAGTTGTAGATACCATCGACACGCTCGTCATTGGTGCCACATTTTCTCTTTCACCATTACGGGTAGATACCAGGGCAACAGGTCTTGGTGAAGCTGCAGCAGAAAACCACATCGACCTTGATTTATGATCAAGGTCTTCAACATCAATTTCTATTTCAGCCTGAGAATAGTCTCTAACGAACCAATGGTCTAGGTCACCTTTCTCAACCTCTTCCAAGGCGTACTGTGTATAATTACGATAAGCATGCCACTCTGCAATGATTTCTGAATCATCTCCTCGCTTTTCTTTCCTAGCGATAGATGCATCTGCATATTCCAAACATTTTCGAAGAAAATCACATACTGCTACTTTACTCATCCAAATCCCTCTTTGCGTTGTATTCGCTTGATGTCATCATAAATTTAGCAGGATTGCCAGCCCATACTTCACTGGCTGGTACATCAGAAGTTACTACTGAACCAGCTCCTACTATGCACTCTGCATTCAGTGTAACTCCTGCAACAATTGTTGAATTGGCACCGATTACAACCTTGTTTTGCACGATAACAGGTTTCCATTTCCCTCCAGAAGGGGGATACCTATCATTTGTTAGAGTGGCATTAGGTCCTATGAATACCTCGTCTCCAATGGTGCAACCATCTGCTATGTACACACTTCCTTGAATTCTACAATCTCTACCGATTGTAACATTTGAACCGATGTGTGAGAGTGCACCAATGTTGGTTCCACTGCCTATTGAGTGTGCTAAAATCAAGCATGGTTCCCATGCAGTTGCATTATTTTGCAACACGATTTTTTGATTTTTGAAATCACTCATCAAGTCCCAACTCTCGGGTTAGCATGGCTACATGCCCTTTCGCTTTCACATTGTATCTTGCAAAGATAAGATTTCCATCTTCCCCGATTACGAATGTAGAACGAGCACATCCCATGTACTCCTTGCCATAATTCTTCTTCATTCTCCATGTACCAAACGCTTCGTGGATGGATCCATCCTCATCCATCAGTAACGGGAAGTTAAGTTCCTGCTTCGTTATGAAATTTTCATGGCTCTTTTCTGAGTCCTTCGAGACTCCAAATACCTTGTATCCATGAACGCTCAATCTCGCCATGTCATCTCTAAAATCACATGCTTGTACAGTGCAGCCCGGGGTTGAATCTCGTGGGTAGAAGTACAGGATTACCTTCTGTCCTGATTGTAATATTTTTTCGAGATTATGTCTCTCTCCTTTGGAATCAAGTGCGTCAAAAGATGGTGATTTTTCTCCGGTTTCAAGTGTAATTGCTTCTGCCATGGTAAATCCGAAGAAGTTGACCCAAATCAAGGCTTTCATCTAGAGTTTCTGTATCGTGAATTGCTGCAATACCTCATTTATGCATTTTGCTTGAATTGCACTGCGTTTTGCATAAAAACTAGGTGTGTTAGCGATTGTCTTATAATCCGCCCGGTTTACACTATATTCCATGGCAGGTGCACGTATGTCTAGGAGGTGTCGCAAGTTTATGCGGCAAATCCACAAGGCTACTACTCGGTACTCGCTTCAAGAAATCGCCTCGAGTATCCAGAGCGATTTAGACCGTAGAAATCTATCATATGAGGAGGCATTGAACCTCGGCAATATTTTGCAGGACAGGGCAGACACTCTTCCTGGCGACGAGATAGTCTACGCCGTTTCAGACCGTGATTCATACAGGCGAACACTCGAACTCTACCTGAAAGATGGAGTTTTGACTCAAGCAGAACAACTTCTGCTTTGGGAGGAGAGAAGGCGCCTTGGTATTGCCAACGAAGTGCACAATCAACTCATGGAGCAACTGCTTGCGGTATGGACTAGACAAGGCAAGTCTGTACAAATTCATGCATTCAAAGGAGGCATGGCAGATGTCTGAGCGAAAAGTTGCTATTGCAATACTTGCAATCCTAATCTTGCAAGTCTCCGTGCCTGTTTT
>DAYA01000066.1 GCA_002506705.1 Euryarchaeota archaeon UBA550 | reverse complement strand
TGTCATCAAAATTGCACCACCAGTGGTTACGCTGCTGATGGAGGTCGAGAGATGCCTTGGACTGATGGGTCAAGACATGGAAAAAGTGGCTATTGATCTAGAAACTAGAATGCCGGGGCGCCGCTCGATTTTATTCGCACATGGAGTTGAAGTTGTACCTGTCAGAACCGCAACATTACCTCCCGCTGACCACACAAATTGCTACCTTGTAGGAGACCCTGAAGGAGAATTCATCGTTGTAGACCCTGCTTTCCGCCACAGAGAAGGAATGGAGGCTGTCGCTGAAGCCGTTGAAAGGCACAAAGGAGAGTTAGTAGCCGTGTTTTACACACATGGACACAGTGACCACTTGGCCGATGTAGGATTACTGAAGGAGGCTTTCAATGTTCCTGTTTGGTCTGCATCTCCAACAGCAGATAGGGTACTAAAGGACGGAGAAGTTTTGCAGTTAGGCAGTCAAGAATGGACTGTTCTCCATACTCCAGGCCACCACCCTGAGCATCTCTGTCTAATTTCTAATTCAGGACTTGTCGCAGGAGATATGGTAGCTGGAATTGGGACGATTCTGATACCGCCGGGTGAAGGTGACATGATGACATACATCTCACAATTGGAGAGACTTTTAGACCAAGACCCGCACCTTATTTTCCCTTCACATGGCCCGGTCATTCCACTTCCAAGTAGGACTCTTGAGCACTACATTCGCCACCGCTCAATCCGTCACGATAGGGTACTAGCAGCGGTTGAAGATGGGAATTCTATCTTGGAAGCAATCGCAAAAGTGGCCTACGAAGATACTCCCGACGCACATCCAGGATTGGCTGTCGACCAGACATTGTCACACCTACTATCCCATGAGAAGAATGGAAATGTAAAGAGGGTTGACGATGGCTGGGTGCGGGCATGAAGACGGTGATGAGCGGCCTAGATTTGCGTGCAATTGCACGTGAGTTATCCCAAATGGTCGGCTCTCACTGCAAGAAGTGCTATCAGCCACACTACGAGCAAGTTGTTCTTCGACTTAGGGCCAAATCCGGTGGAAATACCGACCTTGTTTTGGTTCGCGGAAAGCGGGTTTACACCAGCCAACGAGACCGACCAATGCCTCAATATCCAGCACCTTTTGCTATGGTTTTGAGAAAGGTGCTAACTAACGCCCGTCTAAAGGGCGTTGAACAGGTTGGCTTTGACAGGGTTCTGAGATTCATATTCGAGAACTCGCACGGAACATTCCATCTCTATGTCGAAGTATTCAGAGATGGAAATATCATCCTGACCGATGGTGAAGACCTCATTATTCAACCTCTTACTCATGCAACTTACGCAGATAGAACTCTGAAGAAAGGAGTGACCTATGCGCCACCTCCTGCTGCAAGAGATCCATATGACCTAGATTTTGAATCATTTAGTGAATTGATGAAATCTAGTGATAAAAATCTAGGAAGAACACTGGGCGGTGTTCTAAATCTTGGAGGAGGAATTTCTGGTGCGATTTGTGCTGAAACTGGCAATGATGCAGATACTGCAATCGAAGACACAAACCTCAATGAGGTTTGGGAATCACTACAGGCAATGCTTCATGGTGAGTGGAAAGGATACCTATTCAGTGGCAAAGATGGCTATGAACAAGCATGGCCAATGGTGTTGACGACTCTCAAAGATATGGAGTACAAAGAGTACGACACAATGTGTGAAGCAGTAGATGAATGGCTTGGTCCACACGATGCTCACGCACTAGCAAGAAGAGAGGCTGAAGCGCTGGATGTCGCTGCACCGGGCCGCGGCCATTCAACAGATGTGGAGAGGTTGGAGCGACGTCTCGCTCAACAAGAAAGAGCCTTGGAAGGATTTGGGGCTAAGGTCGAGAAGCAGCAAGAGATTGGCCACTTAATTCAGAATAATTGGACACATGTTGAACAATTGCTAGACCAGGTAAACAATGCTGTCGATTCGATGTCCTGGGATGGAGTAAAGAGCGCAGTCAAGAATATTGAATGGATACAATCCGTCGATGCTGCGCAAAGAAGTTTCATCGCATTTTTGCCTGATGAAGAAGGCAAACCCGGAAAACAGGCTACTCTATATCTCGATGAAACAGTTCACCAAAATGCACAGAGGTATTTCCAAGCTGGGCGCAAGCAGAAGGATAAATCTGCGGGTGCTATTCAAGCCCTTGAGGACACGAAATTAGAACTTGAAAGGGCTAAGAAAAAGCAAGCTAAAAGAGAGGCTAGCGGCCAAGTTGCCAAAGTTCGGCGAGCCAAACGCTTGTGGTTTGAAAACCACAAATGGACTATGCTTCCTTCCGGCCATTTGATGGTTGGTGGAAGAGATGCCAAAGGCAACGATTCAATCGTCAAAAAGCACCTATCTCTAGGAGACCGCTATCTTCACGCTGACATGCATGGAGCACCATCTTGCTCATTGAGGAACAATCAGGGATTCGTTGTCGATACTCAACCTCCTGCGCACATTGGTGAAGATATGCCTGCATTCAGACTGGTAGACAAAATCGAGGCAGATCTCGATGATGTGACCACTGAACTCGCTGCTACAATGGCCCTCGCATGGAGCAGAGCATGGAATGGTGGCGGGGCTCACGGAACCGTGTACTGGGTTAAGCCAGGCCAGGTATCAAAATCTGCAGAAACCGGAGAATATGTCGGCAAAGGTGCATTCGTAATTCGTGGCCAGAGGACTTGGTACAAGGACATCGATTTGCGTCTAGGCGTTGGCCTAGTTGCCATTAACGGAATTCCTCTCATGCTTGCTTCGACGGTTGAACACATTTCTGAAATCTGCAAGAGATACATCGTAATCACACCAGGAAGGGAAAAGAAAGAGAGCATTGCAAATAAGATCTACAAATCCACTGGCCTAGCAGTGGATGACATTCTACCGATTTTACCCGGAAACTGTGAGATTGTCGAAGATGCAGGACTTATCAATTATAAGAAAGGCGATAGCGATGAATAAGGTGAAATTCGGTGCAGAAGGCTGGAACAACCGGTTTCGTGGCGACGGCTGGGCGTACGGAAAAGAGCCCAATGCTTGGCTTGCTGAGAGAATCAAACCGGGATCTGGCAGAGCACTTGTTCCAGCAGATGGAGAAGGTAGGAATGCGGTTTGGATTGCGGCTCAAGGATATGAAACCAAAGTCTTCGATTTATCCGATGTTGGTAAAGAAAAATGTGCAATCTTGGCTCTAGAAAACGGGGTAACTGTAGAATATGAAGTAGATGACCTTGTTGAAAGAGACTTTACAGAAGAAGAATTTGATTTGATTGCATGCTCCTGGTTCCACGTCCCTTGGACCATCTTTTGCGAGCATTATCCAAGAATGCTTACTTCTCTGAAACCCGGTGGCGAATTTATCTGTGAAGGATATCATACCACACAGATGGAAATGACTAGCGGCGGGCCGAAGAGTTTGGATTTATTATGGGATTTGGATGAGGTGATGGAAGTTCTATCCAACGGTTTTGAAACAATTCATGCCGCAGTAGAAACCGTAGTGTTAGACGAATCTGATTTGCACCGTGGACCCGCACACGTGGTTAGATTACACCTGAGGAAAATTTAATCCAACAAAAAAACCGCAAAATTTTCAAGACACTTGGGTTAAAATCTAAGCGTTTATTAGAGTCCAAATAATCTACAAGGACATGAAAGAGATGGATGGCAAGGTGCCGACGCTATACTTTGGTTACGGCTCAAATCTTGACAAAGACGATTGGACTACGTGGTGTAAAGAGAGAGGTAAAGACCCTTCTGGTTTGAAGGAGTTAGGGCCCGCATGGTTGGATGAATACCAACTTGTTTTCGATTATTATTCCGGCTCCAGGGAATGCGGAGCTGCGAACATAGTCAGGGTTGCATCAGGTATGGCAGCTACCCCCGGAGCACTCTTTGAAATCGATGAATATACACTGAAACTACTGGACAGAAAAGAAGGTGTGAAAATACCGGGTTGTTACCAAAGAGAAACCGTGACTGTCTACAGTGCAGATGGAGAATCACATGAAGCCGTGACATACATTCATATTTCTGAAAAATCAAGTTATTTTGAGCCTTCTAAACATTATGAATCTCTTATTCGAAACGGGCTGCTGAGGTTGAACCTGCCAACTACCTGGCTAGATTTTGCAATCAAAAAAGATATTCAGCCCCGATTCGACTTAGTTTTCGTTTATGGAACATTAATGCGTGGCAAGTCACGTCACAAAGAGATGGAAGGCGGATGTGAATTTGTTTGCGAGGGGACTACGCATGGAACTCTATACCGTGTGAACGATTACCCTGGACTTGTAAACGGGGTGGGCTTTGTAGCCGGCGAACTTTTCAGAGCAGTGGATATGTTTGAAGTCATACAAAGGCTGGATTGGATTGAGGGAGCATGTGGAGAGAACCCGTTATTCAACCGAGTAATCAGGAAAATCGAGACATCACAAGGTGATTGTTGGGCGTATTCATACAACTACAATAGAGGTGTAAAGGAGTCTCAATTGATTGCCTCTGGCAAATGGAATTAATCAGCAGCAGCCTTCTTCTCTCATGGGCGCAGAAACGAATACGACTTTATCCACTGAAACTGTATCCTGGAGCATCTCGATTACTTTCCTGAATCCTTTTGCTTTCCCACTTCCTTGGATTAGATCAACACAAGTATGGCTTTGTTTCAAACAAGAGTGATTGTAGTTAGATACTGCGATATCATTTGAATGCCTGATGTCAACCAATTTATTCTCAATTCCATGTTGGTAATAAACGATTAAATGGCCTTCAATGAATTGCTCTGCATCCATAGATTCTAGTTCTCCTCTTTGCTTGTAATCTGCGAAATGAATAACCGCATCTCTCATGAAGCGACTTCTATTCTTGTAACCTGATTTCTCGATTGTATCTTCAAGTCCGTCAGAAAATGAATCATCGGAACTGAAGGATATGATTCGGCTCATATTTACCCGAAATGATTCTAAATAATAATAATTGTCGAAAGTATAATTATTAGTTTCAATTAAATAGTTATTACTGAGCCCAAAATCCATGCGTAGCACATGGCATAGAGCTGTTTTCGTTGGTTTTGTACTAGTAATGTCCTCACTTGCTGGTTGTATCGGAACCGATGACGACGACGACAAAAATGAAGGACAATACGGCACTGTTATGGTATCTACATACCACGTAGGTGAAATTGTCAAGGCGATTGCAGGAGATACTGTTGACGTTCAGATGATGAGCCAAAACAACATTCCTGTACACGACTACACCCCCTCACTGGAAGACATTGTAAGGCTGGGTGACGCAGACTTATTCCTATACCACGGGCTTGGGCTTGAACCCTGGGTCGACTCTACAATCGAAGGCCTAGGCAGTGGTGCTCCAGAGTACGCAATGGTCCACACAATGCCAACAGGTGAAATTTCTCTTGACTACGAAACTATGCTTGTGGACAAGTTGTGCGATTCTCTCAGCAGCCCTTCTGCTGCAGTAATTCACATGCTTTCTGAGCACGCAGAAGATGCTGATGAACTTCATGGAGACGATGGAGCACACAACTTAGGATTCCCTGAAGATGATCATGGTGATGACGACCACGGTGATGATGACCATGATGACCACGGCGATGATGACCATGACGATCACGGAGATCATGACGAACACGACCACGGCGAGCACCAAATGTTGATGCCAGAAGATACGCTTGAAGCATCTTCTGATTGCCCAGCTGGTACTGTTATCTCGGTTTTCCACTTTGAGGCAGGAGAATACATGCTAGAATTCGAAGGTGAGGATGTTGAAACATTCATGATGGCTATCGCAGCAATGGGCGGTGCACACCACCACCATCACCATGACCATGGTGACCACGGTGATGATGACCATGACGACCACGGTGATGATGACCAT
>DAYA01000037.1 GCA_002506705.1 Euryarchaeota archaeon UBA550 | reverse complement strand
GTCATCATGTCGTTGTCAACAGACCACTCGACTGGGTCGAGGATGATGTTGCGAGCAACTTCGTATCCCTTCCACTTTGGTGCGACCATGTTGTTCTCTGTTAGATTAGAAAGTAGCCAACTCTTGACTCCTTCATCAGCACACATTGCTGCATTGTCTGAAGGAACAGATACTCCAGCAGCGCTTGCTGCGCTCCTTAGAGCTTCTAGTGATGGGTGAACGATTAGGAAGGTGTTCTTCCTGTCCTTTCCATCTAGAACCGCTTGCTCAACTAGTGGGCTGAGTTTCAAGTTCTCTTCAAGAGGTGCTGGTGAAACGTACTTTCCGTTCTCCAACTTGAATTGGCTCTTTACACGGCCAGTGATGGATAGGTATCCGTCAACCATCTTTCCAAGGTCACCAGTTCTGAATCCACCGTCTTCAGTCATGACTTCAGCGGTAGCCTCTGGTAGGTTCCAGTATCCTTGCATGACGTTTGGACCGTATACGATGACTTCTCCTTCGTCTGGTCGGTCAGGGTCATCCCATGCATCCTTGTCGATTACGACTCGAACACCATTTGCAGCCATTCCGACTGTGTTTAGGCGAGACTTTCCTTTACCCATCCATCCGTTTGCTGATACCAGTGGGCTGGTCTCGGTTAGACCATATCCTTCGTAGCAGTTGAATCCAACTTTCTGAACGAATGAAGCGACGTCAGGGGATAATGCTGCAGCACCAGACATACAGAATCTGATGTTACCGCCGAATCTTGCACGAACCTTAGCCCAGACCAACTTGTCCCATAACTTGTCAAAGAAGCCGTTAGGTGCAACTGCATCACACTCGACACCAGCCTTTGCGATTCTCTTAGCAGCAGCCTTCTGAGCCTTACCTACGAAGAGTTTCTTGACACCGGTTGCGCTCTCGAATTGGCTGTTGACTCTGTCGTAGAATTTGTTCCAAACACGAGGAACAGCTAGTAGAGCAGCCGGCTTGATTTCGATACACTCGTCTGCAATCTTGGTTAGGTCAGAGATTAGGTTGATGTGAACACCCATTCTGATCATCCAGTGCAGGTCGAATGTTGAACCAAAGGAGTGTGCCCAAGGAAGGAATGCTGCGTTCTTGTCACCAGGGTACAATTCGAAAACACCCTGTACACAAAGTACGTTGGATAGTGTGTTCCAGTTTGATAGCATTACACCCTTTGGATTTCCAGTGGTTCCGGAGGTGTAAATTAGAGTTGATAGAGCACTCGGGTCATCAGCGATTTCTGCTAGGTCATCACCAGCTCTTCCAGCCTTAACGAAGTCGGTCCATGAGCGGACTTCAACGCCTTCAGGAGGCAACTTGTTTGCTGGGTCATCACCTAGTAGGATAACTCCAGAAGCAGGCCATCCGTCTGCAGGGAGTGCGTCACACAACTTGTCTAAGACCTCAGTGTTTGCAACTGCAACAACCTTTGGTGTAGCGTCTGCGATGATGTAAGCCCAGTCCTTGCCGTGCTGGTGAGTATACATTGCAGTGTAAGCAGCGCCCAGTGCGTTAGCACCGTATGATAGCGCAGCCCACTCTACGGAGTTGTCGATGATGATAGCAACACGGTCGCCCTTTTCGACGCCAATGTCTCTCAGTCCCTTTGCAGTTGCAGTAGCAAGTCCTCCAAACTCATCGTAGGTTAGGTGGACTCTTGCCATTCCTGGAGCAGGAATGTATCCGAAACAAGGTTCGCTTCCAAATCTTTCTTGACTGACCATCAGCATTTGGTACAAAGTACGTGGGTCGTCTCCCTCAGGTTTTACCCATTGTCTATCTGATGGTTGTCTTGGCCAAGCCATTTCTTTCTGTGGCATGAACTGGACAGATTCGGTATGAGTTATGAAGTCTCTGCCAGTAAAATTTCGCGAACATTGGCACGCCAATCGGCTCCATCATTGCGATTTGCTAGTGGTGATGCCGGGGAGGGATGCCAGCAGGTTGTGATTTCGACATCCAATCCCTTTAGGGCTAGCAGTGCTCTTTTCTCAGCATATTTTCCCACTCCGATTACACGGGTAATTCCCATCTCAATTACTACTTCCCTGAGGTGGTCATCACATGCTTTTAGCAGTTTTTTTACCGCATTTCCACTGATTTTGTCAGGAGTGATGTTCTTTCCCGTCTCACCTAGTAACAATAGTGGACAGTGATTGACTAAGAACACGTTTTTGTGAATCTCTTCCGGCGTTTTCCAAATGTCTCTCAGAAGGCCCCAAAGCCTAGTACCGCTGATTTCCTGTCGCTCAAAATCAAGTCCTTCAATGGGTCGTTTCGGATGTCTTCCTTCAGGATCGTGATAATTTCCTGTTATGTTTAGAAAGTCCCTAGCGATTTCAGTAGCTCCAAACGGTACCCCACACTGAGCCATTCCATACGGTCCTGGATTCATGCCTAAGAGTAGGGTTTTGGCGCCTAAATCAGAGTACTGCGATAGGTATGATTCATGATATTCCCACGCATAATTCAGTGGATTTGTGACGTGTGCAAGAGAGGTTTGTCTGAGAATTGATTTGGTTAAGGAATCGCACTTGCCGGACAATTTCTTCGCCGAGTCGATGACTCCCATGCGGTATCTTCTACCGATATATCCCAAAAACAACTCGCTAGGGGCAGTGTAGTTGCCAACACCTACTTTCGCATAGGATTCTACACATATACTCATATACACAAGTCAGAAGTTTTTACTTGATGGGAGCAAAAGTTGGCATCGATGATATGGCACTTCATTTTCCTAGACTGTACATGGATATGGAAGACTTCGCAGAGATGCGAGGTGCTGATTATGGTAAACTCAACAAAGGCCTAGGTCTTGCTGCAATGGCGATTCCAGACGTACACGAAGATACCGCAACAATGGGTGCAAATGCAGTTTGCAGACTGATTGACAGAAATGGTATCAATCCACGAAAAATAGGTAGAATTTACCTCGGTACAGAATCTGCTCTCGACGGTGCCAAACCAACTGCAACTTACATCGTCGACATGCTAACTCACCGCTATGGTGAGCGCTTCGGTGAAGATTGCTTCAGAGGCTGCGACGTAGTCGACATGACATTCGCTTGTATTGGAGCAGTAGATGCTCTTCACAATACACTAGACTGGGTTGCAAGAGGAGGGGAAGAAGAAGACCGAATGGGAATTGTCGTTTTCTCTGATAATGCCAAGTACGATCTGGAATCCTCTGGCGAATACACACAGGGAGCTGGCGGTGGAGCACTTCTAGTTCGCCACAATCCTCGCCTAATAGTTGTGCCAGACCGCTGGGGTGTCTCAACAACACCTGTTCACGATTTCTTCAAGCCAAGAAGAGAAGTTTCGATTCAGAGTGTAATCAATCACGTGTTGCAACTCGCTGCTGAAGCAGGTGCAACCATCAAGGAAGGAATGGCAGAAGCCATGATCAAGCATCTACCAGAATCAACTGTCCGCCGCCTGGGTATCTTCGCACACGGTGAAGAGAACGTCAAGGTACACCGTGATGAACCGGTTTTCGACGGCCAATTCTCCAACCGATGTTATCGTGAAGCGGTAAAGCAAGCCTTCACCCACTTCAGTGAGAAAGCAATTTCACAAGGAAGATTTGACCCTGAGATGGATGAAATCCTAACCGAGCAGTGGGCTAGGATCATCATGCACCTTCCATATGCATTCCAAGCAAAGCGAATGTTCCCCGACGTGTTCAGACACGACAGGCAGCACCTAGATTCTTGGAAGCAGGTCGAGGAAGAAATCGGTGCAATACCGGAAGAAAGTGACTTCGAGGCCACAGAAGAATGGGAGAAAGCGATGGACGGTTACCGCCGTTTGGTCTCCAAGACAGAATCGTTCAAACAATTCGTTGAAGACAGAATCGAGAAGGGCCAAAGAGCATCCTCACTGATTGGTAACCAATACACTGGTTCCATCTTCCTAGCACTAATGTCCACCTTTGAAGCAGACTACGAAGAGAATGCTAATCTAGACAATGTTACGTTCGGATTGTGCGGTTACGGCTCTGGTGCAAAAGCCAAGGTATTCGAGGCTGAAGTTCAGCCCTCTTGGAGAGAAATCGCAAGCCGCTGGAATCTATTTGAGAGACTAGAAGGTAGAATTGCAATCGACCGTGTAACCTACGAAGCTCTGCACAAGGGATTGGCCAAGGAGTCAATCATTACACCACAGGGTGAGTTTGCACTAGTGGATGTCGGAGACGAAGGTGTCGAAGAAGGAATGCGAACCTATGCATGGGTTGGCGA
>DAYA01000044.1 GCA_002506705.1 Euryarchaeota archaeon UBA550 | reverse complement strand
TGTCACAGCGTCTGGTGAGGTAATCACTGCAGCAGGAACAGAACGTCTCAAGTCCGAGGACTCTGCACCACTGTTGGAGTTGTACGAAGCTCAAGCTCTAGCATCTAACCCATTCCTGGTCGCTCCGGCGCACTTAGGAGAGGGAGCAGATGGATCAGTCGGTGCGCCGACTGTAGCAGCATTACTTCTTGACAATCTGTCGGGCATGGCGGCGGTTTCCTTCACTCAGAAGGCGATGAGTTCAGGTATGCTTACAGCGGATGAAGGAAGACTTGTTTTGGCAATTGTTCAAATGGCCGCTCCCGGCTCAACCGAGAGTGCGCTTGAGGACCATCTGCCACACAGAGAATTGCTGACATTCTCCGCTCTAATCTCCAATTGGAGAAGAGCGAGAGCACTCAGAGGTGGAGAGTGAAATGGGTAGTGTAGCAGTTGGAGCGATGGTGGTAGGAACATCATTGCTGGTAGTTTTCGCATTAGCGATGGCTACTCTTGAATCGCAGGTGGATGATTCCATCTCGCAAATCGAGGCAGCTGCTGAACCCGTTGCACAATTTACCATTGAGGATGCCACAAACGTCGAGGGAGCAGTAGTGTCATACACGATTAACAATGGTGGAGTGAATTACTCCGCCGGGCAAGTCGAAGTAAATGGCAGTACAGGCTCTTTCCTCGCAGACCTTGTGATCTCCGGAGGTACAGTTACAGGATTAAATATCCTTAACCACGGTTCGTCGTATCTCTACACCTCCACGTACTATCTGGAGGTCACGGGGTCTAACACTGGGAGCAATCTAAACATCACAGCAACCCTAGGCAACTTGGTCTACACTAACATCACCAATGATGGAAGTACAGATGTAGACACAGACTTTGCATGGTTGTTTAGTGATGGGGGGGCTCCAATGAATCTCTCTGATGGACATGAAGGGTATCAACCAACTATCATCTTCCCAGGAGAGACTCACGAATTTTACTACTACAGCGGTGGTCAAACCACAGTTAACCGCATAGCTGTAACAATCGATGGTCAAACAAAGGCTGCTAGTGTCCTGTGAGGTGATTGAATGGCAGATGGTGGTGCAAGTACAATGATACTGCTCGTTACTTCTTTGCTAATCAGCGGAGCGGCATCCGTCGTTCTCCTCGAGTCATGGGGGCAAGTTGCAGAAGCAAGTGGAACCAACGCTAAAGAAAAAGTCGCTGATGCAGAGACCGATGTTTCATTCAGCGGCGATAGAGGCGATGTATTGCTAGACACATCAGGTGCAAATCAGGAAATTACTCTATACTTCCAAAATACAGGAGTTAGGGTTCTGGACAAGGATTCCTTCACAATATTCGTTGATGGAGTATCATCTAGTGTTGTTGGTTCTACCACTCTTTACCCTTCAAACGGGGTATGGGCAACCGATTACGTTATTGAAGTCACAGTTACTGATGCTAGTTTCAGTTATTCAGACAATGATTTGGCAACTGTTACAATTATCGCCCAATCAACCGTTACAGATGGAGTAAAGGGCACCGATTCCGAAACAGCCGAGGTGAGGTTAAGTGTTTGATGAGGCACCTAAGCCCGTCGAAGACGGTTACGAGTTCACCCTTGAGCAAGACAGTCTTGCTAACGCCATGGGTGCAAGACTACCCAACCGAAGCCTTTGGATGATTCAAGGAGAGGTTGGTAGCGGTAAATCTCTAGTAAGTCAGAGATTGATATTTGGGTTGTTGAAAAACGGTTCCAAGGTCCTTGTGATAACTACTGAACTTACAACCCGTGGATGGATTGAGCAAATGGAATCCATTGGTTATCCAGTAACAGATTACATCGCTAGCGGTATGCTGATGGTATTCTCCAGATTTGGTGTAATCGCAGAAGCAAAAGAAGGAGTAGACTTGTTCGATGTGCTAGAATCGGACGCTGTCGAAAAGGCCGATGTTGTGGTCGTCGACTCAGCCTCTGCACTAATTCCAGAGGGCATGGAACCCGCACAACACCTAGAAACACTACAGAAGCTGCGCAAGATTTGCAGCGAATCACGTTCACTATTACTAACAGTAGATCCCGAAGAAATGGATGGGAAATTACTGCACAAATTACGCTCATCATGCGAGGTACTTCTCGACATGAATGCAGGTTTCGTTGGTGGAGAAATCAAGCGAACCATCGTAGTTACAAGATTTTTGAGAGCGGCGGGTCCTGTTCAAGCTAGCGTTGGATGGCGTGTTGAGCCATACATGGGCTTCATCGTAGATATCACGGCGGTGAGCTGATGGAAGACGAAGAACTACGATTCCAGCGAGGAGATCTCGACTCTGTGATGGCTGCCCATCCGCACGTAGCACAATGGGTCAAGGATTTCGAAGCCCAGTATGGCAGCAGACCGTATTACTACGGGCCATTGGATAGAGATGCTCGTAAAGTAGAGCCAATGAACTTGATTTACGTAACTAAAGAACCGATTTTCGTTCACATGTATCGTCCAAAAGACGATGATGGTTCAGAAGGTCAAACCCTGTGGTTCGGTCTTGAGCCACAATTGACCGATGAGGAAGAAAACATTCGAAGAAACCTCATCGAAACCCTGCTCCAAGAAGCACCAAGCGCTCCTACATTCACAACGGATGATGAATTCGAAAACATCCTTTCTGGAATGATTGACAGATACACAATGCTTGATACTGAAGCTCGTGGTGCTGTTAGAAGACAAGGAAGAATGTGGGAAGTTCTTGGAATGGACGACAAGCGAATCATCGTAACCAAGGAGCAAAGAGATAGGCTGAGGTATACGATTATCCGTGACTTGATTCGCAACGGTCCACTTGAGCCACTTCTTTCTGACGAAATGCTGGAAGATATACACTCGGTCGGTCTAAAGCACGTTCACATGGATCACAAGGTATTCGGAATGGTTACCTCAAACATCAGATTCCGTGAAAGAGACTTGCTTGCGAGGTACTTGAGGGCAATGTCTGAGCGTATAGGCCGCCCGGTTTCCGACAACAAACCGATTATTGATGGAGCATTGCTTGACGGTTCTCGTATCAACATCATTTTCTCAGATGACGTATCCATGCTAGGACCGTCATTTACAATCAGAAAGTTCGCAGAAGAGACAATTTCTGTTGTTCAATTAATCAAATGGGGCACAATGAGTGCTCAACAAGCAGCATACATTTGGATCTGTTTGGAGTATGGAATGTCTGTACTGGTGAGTGGAGAAACAGCGTCCGGTAAGACCACAACGCTGAATGCAATTCTTCCATTCATTGACCACAATGTCAAGATTTACTCTGCTGAAGATACGCCTGAAGTTAAGGTAAGGCACAAGATTTGGCAGAGGCTTGTTACTCGTGATTCTAAGAACGAAGAAAGCAGAGTTGAGATGTTCGACTTGCTAAAGGCGGCTCTGCGTTCACGTCCTCGTTACATCATCATTGGTGAAATTCGTGGTGTAGAAGGTGCTACAGCATTCCAGGCTATGCAGACAGGTCACCCAGTTATCGCTACGTTCCACGCATCATCCATCGTTAAGATGATTCAGAGATTCACTGGTGACCCGATTAACGTTCCAATTCGTTTCTTCGATAACTTGAATTTCGCAATTTTCCAAGAAGTTGTCGAAGCACCTGGTGGTGGAATTGCAAGACGTATCACTGGTATTGACGAAGTAATTGGCTACAACAAACACAGCGATGGTGTCCTTACAAGAGGAATGTTCGAATGGGACCCTGTCAAGGATAAGCACTACTTCCGTGGTATGTTCCAGTCTCACCTGATGGAAAACAAAATCGCTGCTCAGATGGGATTCGAGAATAAGAGAGATGTATACGATGAGTTAACTCGTCGTGCAGAAGCAATTCAAGTAATGGCAGACAGAGATTTGACTCACTATGATGATGTATTCGACCTACTGAATCTGTATTACAACGGGGGATGGGATGCATTCCGTTCCGCAGTAGACACATGGGTCAGCATAACTGAACGCTGAGATGGGGATGATTGAATGGAGCGAATGGCGACTTGGCAGATTGCTCTGCGTCGCCTCGAAATGCCAGTTCCTCGTTTCCTATTTGCGTTTGTTTTGCCAGCGGCGCTTGCTGGTTTGATAACAGCAATTTTGCTGATATTCCTAACTGGTGGATTCTCTGAAGGTGGTCTATTCGCTGGATTTACTGGAGTTTTTCTGATTATACTACTTCCAATTCTAACCGGTGGTGCAGCGATTTACTTCCCGATATTGGAAGTGAATCGCTCGGCAATAAAAATTGAGAAAGAGATGCACATGTTCATCACTCGAATGGGAATTTTGTCCTTAGGAGAGGTTGGTGCAGACACAATTTTCGATATCCTTCGCCAAATGAAAGACTATGGTGAACTGGCTCAAGAGGTTAAGAGAATCGAAACGCTTGTCGATAAGTGGCATACTTCTCTACCCGAAGCAGCAAGAATTGTAGCACAACAATCTCCTTCTCCGCTTTGGACCGACTTCTTGGATAGAATGGCTTTCTCTATTGAGGCGGGTCAACCGATTGACGCTTTCATGCGAGCCGAACAAGAAACGGTCGCTGAACAGTACAATACTCTCTATGACACAAGACTAGAGAGCGTTGACACCCTAAAGGAAATCTACGTTTCACTTGTGTCTGCAGGACTATTCGGGTTGGTTGTTGCTGGAATCCACTTGGTCCTCTTCGAAATCGGAGATGGAACTACTGCAACACCAATTGAGTTGGCAACTAGGATTAGATGGTTATTGTTAGCAGGGTTCGTATTTGTAATCATCCAAATCGGTGCCTTGTTTGCTTTCAGGGCAACTATACCTGACGACCAAACATTCGCAAGAGACGAATTCGAAACACCATTCAGATTGTTGTTTAGACAGACCTGGTTAGGTGCTAGTATAGTGAGTATATTCTTGCTGATTGTGACTGTATCAGTAGTCGTTGCATTCTGGGACGGCCTTACAACCACTTGGGATAAGTATGGGTTGATACTTCTAGCAGTTCCTCTAACTCCGCTACTAGTCCCGGCAGTATTGGTACAAAGGGAAGAGAGTAAGGTTCTGAGAAGAGACGAGGCTTATCCGGATTTCATTCGTGCCCTCGGTGGAACTGCACAGGCGAGAAGTGCAGAACCAAGTGCTACAATTCGAGCATTACGTGGTATTGATTTTGGAATGCTTGACCAATCAATTGACCGGTTGGAAAAGAGGTTGTCAACTAGAATCGACAGTGAGCGAGCGTGGGATTATTTCGCTGCTGACACAAACTCTGCAGTAATTTCTCGCTACAATCGAATCTACATCGAAGGTTCACAATCATCTGGAGAGCCTGCTCAAACAGCTGATATGGTTTCTCGCTCGGTTACCAACCTGCTTTCTCTAAGGCGTAGAAGAAGCCTTTCAGCATCCACAATGTGGGGTGTGGCACTTGGATTGTTGATTTCCACCGTCGTATCTCTGAATGTTACCATATCGATTGTTCTTCAACTTGGTGAGACGATTGCAGGTGTTGCAACAAGCATCGCAGAAACCACAGATATCGGTTCAATATCCGATGCAGCAGGAGATTTCGTACTTCCAGTTATGGAAGATCCGACTGCAGTTGAAGATAATATTTTGATGTTCAAGATTATTGCATCTATTCTTATTCTTGTTCAGGTTCTAGCCGTATCGTTCATTGCTACACGACTGCGTGGTGGCGGATACACCAGTGCTCTAGGACAGATGATTCAGTTGCTGTGGGTTGCAGCGATTGCAAGTCTAATCTCCTCGTTTATACTCGATGGTGCATCGAGTATGTTTAGCACATGATATTGACTTTTCATTCCCTAATCGGAATTTTGTCAATATTTATTGTGACTTTCGATGAAGTTCTATTCTTCTTCTAATTTCATCCTTAACATTTGAATCTCTTCGACTAGTACGTCTAATTGCGATTGAATTTTCCTAACTTCACTGTTGATTCCTTCTTCGGAATCGGCTTCAAGTGCTACGACGGTATTTGTGAAAATAGCTACAAACATGTTCAGGAATGTAAACGTCGTCATGAAGATAAATATCACGAAATAGAATCCAACCCACCATCCTTCCTCTTCGATTAGGAATCTCACAATACCGTTAGACCAAGACTCTAGAGTCATTACTTGGAATAGTGAGAACAATGATTTCCCAAGAGTGCCGAAATACAGTTCTCCTTCGACACCAGAATTTTGGAATAGAACTGTTGACAAGACTGCGAACACGTAGATAACAACAGACAACAGAGTTGCTACGGCAGTAAGCCCTCTCACCGAGAAGATTAGTGACTCAGCAACCAGTTTTAATTCAGGAATCCTTGAAACTAATCTAAAGGCCCTAAGTACTCTAAACACTCTGAAGACTCGAAATACACCGGTTGAGGGGAATAATGCAATACCTACGATCAGGAAATCAAATACACACCATGGGTCTTTGAAAAAATCAAACCTCATTGCGTATATTCTAAACAAGATTTCAGTAACAAATATCGTCATGAAAAACCAATCAAGATAGACGAGAAATTTATTTCCTGAATCTCCCCAATCATAGGTCTCAAAACCAATCGAGATCGAACTAGCAAGAATCGCAACGAAGACGACATTGTTGAATCTCTCTGAGTCTACAATTTGACGAATCTTCGTTCGTGATTCAGAAACTGCCGTCTCATCCATGGTACAAGCAACAAAGAGTTGCAAATGAATAAATCGCCGGCAATTGCATGAAATTACCAGATTTGAAATCATCTTCCCATATCTCCGAATTTTCTCTTCGATATCTCGTTGAATAGAGCATCGAGTATGTTTAGCACATGAAATTAGAATATTGTGGAATATCTATCCTAAACACACAGAGCCAATGCATCACTCTGTGTTAGGACTACCATGGCAGACATTGTCAACTCAGTAGCATTGACCACGGAATTATTCAGAAAAGGAGTTCCTGACCCAATGGCAGGGTTTGAGGATGTTAGCGAGAGCCCATCTCTTCACGGATTCTCTTCTTAGTCGCAGTCCATGAACAGATTGGGCAGGTTGTCAGATCGTGATTTCTTGCAGGGCAGTACTCTCTCCCAAAGAATATGATTTGCAGGTGCAACTTATTCCACGATTCTTTCGGGAAAATCGCCTTCAGGTCCTTCTCAGTCTTTACGACATTTGTCCCGTTGGACAATCCCCATCGTGCTGCTAGCCTGTGGATGTGGGTGTCAATTGGGAAAGCAGGTACTCCAAATGCTTGGGCCATTACTACTCCTGCAGTTTTGTGGCCTACGCCTGGAAGGCCTTCAAGGCCCTCGAATGTGTTTGGAATTTCACCCTCATATGATTCGACTAGGATATTCGCAAGTTTCGAAATATTCCTTGCCTTTGTTGGTGCAAGCCCGACTTCTCTAATGATTCCTTGAATCGTTTCGGGGCTCAACTTAGCCATTGCTTCAGCGTTAGGACCTTGTCTGAATAATTCTGGAGTAACTTCGTTCACCTTTTTGTCAGTGGTTTGTGCGCTCATCAATACTGCGATGAGTAATTGGAATGGAGTTTCGTGGTCAAGCGGTACAGGCGTTTCTGGATAGAACTCTTCTAGCATTTCTAGAATTTTTTCTGCTTTCTCAGAGCGCTTCACAATATCAGCCTCGGTAATTTACGCCGTACTCTTCCCCGTTTATCCAAGCCCAGATGAATCCTAAGAACACAAATCCGATTGGAATTACATTACAGAAAAGTATCACAGAGGGAGAATAATTATTCTCGCTTGAACCTGTAGCAAGCCACCCTAGGTAACCAATAATTGTCCCCGGGAAAATTGAAAGTAGTGCAATAATTACAGCTCGAATAAATCTCATGTTTTCACCCCAATAGCCTCTCTGTCATTTCTTTACCAGTCAGCGAGTTGAGTATATCTCCTTCCTCTAACCAACCCTTTCGAGCAACCATGACGCCATAGTCAATATCGCCTAGACCTTGGATTGAATGCGCATCTGGGTTGATCACAACAGGTACTCCAAGTTCCTTCGCACGCTTACATAATCTCCAATCTAAGTCTAGTCTGTATGGAGATGCATTGAGTTCAACGGCTTTCAATTGCCCGTCTTTGTTAGCATCAGACATATACTCCAGAACTGAATGTAAGTCGACTTCGTATCCTTCTCTTCCTTGCAAGATTCTTCCCGTGGGGTGGCCCAATACAGTAGTTGAGGGGTGGTCTAAGCATTTTAGAAGGTCTTCTGTATTTTGCGATTCGTCCCTTCCTCTCCAGCGGCTCATGGCGTGGACACTAGCAACAACATAGTCGATTTGAGCGAGGACGTCATCTGGATGGTCCAGTCTCCCATCTTCAAGAATATCGGATTCAACTCCGCTGAATAATCTGAAATCTGTACCTTCGGTCGCCCAATCTGCATTGTACTTCTGCATGGTTTTGTGTTGGTCAAGCAGGTCATCAGCACTCGCACCGTTGGCGATTTGCAGTGTCGGAGAGTGGTCGGCAATTCCTAGCCAATTCCATCCCATGCGCTTTGCAGCATCTGCCATTTGCTCGAGGCTAGCTTCTCCATCGGAAAGTGTTGTGTGATTGTGCAATGCCCCTTTGATGTTGGACAATGTGATTAGTTCAGGCAACTCATTTGTTGCCGAGGCCTCCATTTCACCGAGATCTTCTCTTAACTCGGGAGTAACGTACTGAAGACCGAGATGAGCATAGATGTCAGATTCATTTTGAGCAGGTAGCGATGTTGCTGCAGCCTCTAAACCTGTGAGTTCGGTTTCAGGCATCAGTCCAAATTCATTCAACTTCAATCCCTTGTCTTGGGCTACTTGTCGCATGCGTATGTTGTGTTCTTTTGAGCCTGTAAAGTAGGCTAGCGTGAACGCAAATACGTGAGATGGTACTAATCTGACCTGTGCATCGATTGTCCCACCAGACTCCAATTGTTCGTAGGATTCTCCACCAATTGCATCCAGAACGTTTGCATCTAGGTGTCCTAAACTGAATCCATCCTCGAAGATTGAAGTATCAAGGATTACAGATACCTTGGAATCACCAGCGCCCTTTACGTCAGCGATTCCTTTCAGTGACAGAATTTCATTTGTGACCGCTTCAACATCTTCTGGCTTTACAGCAGCGACGATATCAAGGTCCCCAATGGTCTCTCTTCTTCTGCGTGCTGAGCCTGCTAACTCTGCTCTTTCAACACCTGGTAAATCCTTGATCATTGAGAGGAAGGTCTGTCCATATCTTAGACCGATATCGAGGCGGCGTCGTGCAGAGAATCTTGCGAGTAAATCGATACCGTCGAGAATTTTTTGTTGGCTTTTTGCACCGAAACCCTTCATTGGTGCAACTTCATTTTTCACACATGCTTCTTGCAAATCTGCGACGGATAGTACACCTAATTCGTCATGAAGCATTTTGATTTTCTTTGGGCCAACACCGGGGATTCCTAGCATTTCGATTAGCCCTTCAGGGGTATTAGTGTGCAAATCCTCCCAGTCTTCTGGCCACCTTCCTTCACCAACTGCCTGAGAAATTGCAGTTCCAAGCCCTTTACCAATCCCTTTGAGGTTGAAAATCTCCCCGCTCGCAACTAACTCTCCAAGGTCCTGTGATAGGGAACCGACGAGCCTTGATGCATTTTGGTAGGATCTAGTTCTGAACATATTCGCTCCAGAGAGCTCCAAAAGTACTGCCATTTGATGGAGGGCAGTACTAACTTGGTTACGGCTGAAGTACGGTGGGCCGTTCTTTCGCGGCTTTGCCAAAGTCCAAGATGCACCTGCCATGTGACTTCGAATGCGTGCGGGTTGAAGAACCCCTGCCTATTGGCATAGACATGGTCGAGACCGAATTCATCGAGACCCTTGCGCAATCGATGTGTTTCTTATCTTTGACTGCATTCATTTTCATTGCCACCTTTTCCAGGAATGAGAAGATGGAATTGATTGCTCAAAATTTCATTATGTTCTCTTTATTGTTGACCGCAGGAATTCTTTGGTGGCTTTCTTCCGCAGGTGGGGAATTGTGGGGTTCAAACTATCTCCCAAAGCCACTCGCAGTACTGTGTGTAGTTGTTGCAATTGCCGCAAGAATGAACATCAAAGGACAGAATGTTTCATTCGGCGCAAACCCTCACAGTATCGGAAGGAAAGAAGAGGAATAATCAGATTATTTCCCCTTCGGTCTGGGATTCATCTGCCATCTTTTGGTCGATGAAAGTACGCATGTACTCCGGTAATTCGCCATTCACGAATATGACGTCGTTGACCTCTTCTAATTTCTTCAGTGAGTAGTATATCTGCATCGCAGTCATCGGCGTAGATGAGCATCCAACACACCCGCCGTCAAGAGAAAGCATCACGTTTCCATCAGCGGTGTCGATGACATTAACTACCCCGTCGTGAGCATCAAGAACTTCTTGGATAGGTCCGATTTTCTGGAGGACCTCCTCTGCGGTGATTGCCATCGGTTCAATGGTGTGGCCACTCATCTATCAACCATCGCATTCAAATCTCAGCGCCTACTAGTATTGCCATGGGCCTATTTTCTAGAACGCAAACATTCGAATTCAAGGTATCCGGAATGGATTGTGGTGGTTGTGAAAGTAAGGTATCAAGTGCATTGACCAAGATTTACGGTGTCAGGAAAGTCGAGGCTTCGGCGAGCGAAGGAACAGTTATAGTCAAAGCAAAGGGGCTTGAATCATCTCAAATCGTAGCTGGAATTGTTGGCGCCGGCTTTACTGTAGAATGAGCCAAAAACGGCATACGCCGTAGTTTTTCATAGGGAT
>DAYA01000011.1 GCA_002506705.1 Euryarchaeota archaeon UBA550 | reverse complement strand
GAACCAGCTTCAGAAGAAACCATTCCTAACGAAGAGGCTGAACCATCGTCTGAAACCGCTGAAGAAACTCCAGCCGAACCACCAAGCGGTCCTCCAAGTGGGCCCCCATCGGGACCACCGTCCGGTCCACCGTCCGGTCCACCGTCTGGTCCACCATCTGGCCCACCATCCGGGCCTCCAAGTGGTCCTCCGTCAGGACCGCCATCGGGTCCACCGAGTGGTCCTCCATCGGGACCACCATCCGGTCCTCCAAGTGGACCTCCGTCAGGGCCACCATCTGGCCCTCCTTCAGGTCCTCCGGGCGCCCCTCCAAACGGCCCACCCGGCGGCCCACCGTCTGGCCTCCCTCCCGGAAATCCAGACATGCCACCACCTGGCCCTCCCGAAGGACTTCCAGATCAACAATCCAATTCTCAAGAGGAATCAGAACCCACTGAAATCAGTCCAGAGCCCGAAGCTGTTGTTGAAGAACTTCCAGCAGAAGAGGTTACAGAAGAGGTTACAGAAGAGCAAGAAGTTGCAATTCCAGAAGCTACAAATGAAGAACCAGTTGCTGTAGAAGAAAGTAGTGAACAACCATCAGCAGAAGAGGAATCTGTTGAACCACAAGAAGCGGAACAACCTGCTACCGAATCATCTACAGAAGAGTCGAATGAAGCGCCTGCCGAAGTACCTGTTCAAGAAGCGGAAGACGCTGAAAACACTCCTGAATCAGAACCCGTTACCGATGCACCAAAACCCGCAGTATCGAACAGAGCAAAGGCTGCAGAAAAAGAGGTAATTAAGTTGTCAAACGAGGTACATAGCCTTAGAAAATCACTTGCAGGCGCGGCTGATGTAATCGAGGATTTGGAAACCCAGCCAATGCCACCAGCAGTACTGGCATCAGACATTGTGGTCCCTGATCACCTGGTAGCGGACATCGCCCGCCTTGCAAGACAGTTAGACAGGGAACAACTTGTGAGAGCAAATATGGGTACGATTTCAATGCTACACCCCGGAATGCCAGGTGTAATGATTTCGACAAAGGCAGGAATTACATTATCTAGGCTTAACGAAAGAGGAATTGTTGGGGGCAGACTTGGACAAGGTGCACCTCAAAACGCACCAAACGATTGGAGAGTTTTGGAAGTTCTGCTTGCAGCCACGTCCCTTGAAACTGGTGGCCCAGCTGCATGTATACACATGATGGGGGCTTACACTACTACAGCAAGTTGCGAGAAAGATTTGATTCTATGTTCTCCAATCGATGAAGTTGGGAAGAAAATGTTAGGCAAGATTGTAATTGTTGATACTGATGATGAAAACCCAGACGATTTCCTGAGGCAGACTGCTGAAGCCCTAAAGATGGGTGGAAGCAAATGTGTCGTAATTCGAGGTCATGGAGCATACTGCGTAGGTGCAGATTTGGATGATGCCTGGGCAAATGCTGCAATGCTGGAGCACAGTATGAAGATCGTACTGTTAGCACGTCAAGCAAATTTGAAAGTTTGATATTACTCTTCATCGAACTTCTTTGACTCACCCATTTGGGAAGCGACGAACATAATACCGAATAGCGAAACTACTGCTATAATTCCTGCAATGGATTTGGTTGAAAGTTTGGTATCCGATTTGGTTTCTTCAACGATTCCTGTTTCATTGTCGTGCATTTCATCGTGCAAGTCAACCTGAATGTCTACTGAGCCGTAACTGGTCTTGATTAACGTGTCATTGACGTATGTCAGGAAAGTGAAATTCCAAACACCTGCAGAATTCTGAGGATTGAATACGAAATCGTACCTTGTGTTGCAATCCTCGTTTACCTTAGACCCGTTTTCATCAAGTTCACATTCGAACACTAAATCTCCAGACCTTGCAGTAGCACCATCTTTCTCAACTTCTATAACCAATGTTGCGTTTTCTGTGGTGTCTTTCATCCAAAACCAAACCGAATCTCCTTCCTTCAGTGTACCGTTTGGAATATCTGCAGGTTGTCCCCCCTCCGAGTTTACAATCACAGTGTAAATCTGTAATTCATGGCCAACAACAGGGGATGCAAGCATCACGAGGCATAGGGTAACAGCAAGGATGCGCATCAAATTTCCCACTCGACACGAGAATAAATACAATACGGAGGAAGACTGCCGCAGGTACATGAACAGCCAAGGGGTAGCACTGGGCATTTTCGTTGTTTTATTTGCATCGTCGATGACAGTTCTTCTAATCGCTGAAGATGAAGTGGAGGAAACAACAGAGGCCAAACCACACTTTCATGCTGGAGACCCCTTGTTCCAAGGCGAAGGGCACGACCATTCGAATGCTAGCCAGCACGTAGCCGGAACAGATAATATCGAGCAGATAGCATTCAACCCACTGACATCTCCTGGAAACGCAGAAGTTTCTGTCGCCCGTTCACCAGACGGCAGAGTATACACTTACCAAGCGGGCTGGAATGACATGCACATAGTCGATGTTACAAATTCCACAGACCCAGTAGTCGTTGGCGTTTACAACGACCCTAACACACAAGTTTTGGATGTCAAATATCTAGAATACAACGGAAACGAATACGTAATCCTGCAAAATCAACTCGTGGACTCCGGATATGCAGATCCAAATGTTGGAGAATGGAGTGACCCAATTCAGGTATCGGTCACATTAATCGATGTCACTGACAAAACCAATCCAACATATGTTGACTCATGGTACGATGCAGACCACCCAAGCGGCCCACACAATTTGTACCCGCACATGATTGACGGTGAATGGTACATTTTCGTTGCAAATCCAGACTATGAGCAGTGCGACTCAGCGATTGGAGAAGCATGCGGTGGAGTAACCATTGCTCACTTGAACCTCCAAGGAAGTGCAGCACAAGTTGCACCGGGAACGCCGGGCTCAGGCTTTGGCCACACTATCGTCAAGGTTGGAGAATATGAGGTTGCATGGGAGACCACAAGAGGCGGCTGGATTTACATCCACGATATGACAGTTCAGAAGTGGCCTGGTGAAGACACTGAAGATCCAAGATATGGCCGAACCTTCGTTTATGGTTCATACTGGGAGGCTGGATTGAGAATTGGTGACGTAACAGATGTACCTCACCCAGTCAATTCACCAGAGTTGTATTCCATGATGGCTTCAACTTGTAAGGCAGGACAAGGCAACCCTCTCATGTGCCGTTGGAGAGCACCTGAAGTCGGCTCTTGGATGGACTTCCTCGATTTGGATGACGATGGCCAACCAGATAGTGGAACGACGGGTAATGAAAACGGAGGAAGAGTGTCTTACATTCACTATGCAGAACCAGTTCCAGAGATGCTAGACGTATCCCACCTTGGGCTTGGCGACGAACCCCGACATTACGTCACAGCAGCGGTAGAGTGCCTTGATTTGTACGAGGGAACAGGTATCGTTTATCTATTAGACACAACAGAATATTCTGAAGAAAACGGAAACTTCAGATTTGAAATTACGATGACCAGAGATTGGGAAATCCCATATGCGGAAGACCACTGCTTTGGCTCGACTTGTGAACTTGATCCAGTAGCCGATGAATGGCTATTATTCAGCCCACACAACCTAGACACAGGATACTTTGAGACAACTCCTGAAACAGACCAATCGCATGGTGGTACTTGGGATGCTAGACTGTACATATCTCACTATCACGCAGGCCTTTGGATTGTGGATGTTGAAACCCTAATTGCCCCAGAAGCTACAGACAGAGTAGACATTCATTTCGAGTCTACGATTGGATATTTCCTTCCCTCTGGACATCTTGATGGAACTCCACTAGAAAGCCAATACTACGATTTTAGTTGGGTGCCTTTCCTGTGGGCAGTAGAATTCCACGAAGGAGTAATTTACGCATCTTGCATTTCTACGGGCCTTTACATCTTACAGTTAGATATCGACGAACCATACCTCGGAACACCAGTCTGAAGTTGTTTCAACGACATTGGAGCCTCGGATTCTGTATCGATTGTGTAACATTAATCATTGTGAACATCAAGGTATAACTATGGCGAGGAAAGGCTTGAGCGCAATCCTTGCTCTACTGGTTGCTTCTATTTCTTTGAGCGGATGTATTGGCCAGTTTGGGGGCGATTCCGGATTAAATGATTCAGAAGATGGCGATTCAAGTAGTGACATAGAATACACAGAGGATGGGATTTTCACTTGTATTGAACACGGAAATTTAACTCGTTGCTGGCAAACGCATGTCCCAGAGTATATCGACGAAAGTTCCCCAGTTCCGTTAGTTGTTGATATGCATGGATATAGTTCTCATTCCACTGAACAGCGACAGATGTCTTCATTCGAAACTCTAGCTAATGAAGAGGACTTTATCGTGGTTTATCCAGACGGAGATGGTGAAGTAGACAAGTTAACTGGGGAAACAAATCAAGCATGGAATGCTGGCTGGTGTTGTTCCCACTCTGTCAATGAAGAAATCGACGATGTCGGATTTATTGAGAAAATGATTCAGATTGTTATTCAAAAATACAACATTGACACCAATAGGATATACGCCTCTGGGTGGTCAAATGGCTGTGCAATGTCTCAAAGATTAGCAATGGAATCAAGCGACATCTTTGCAGCAGTTGGATGCATGTCGATGTATCTATTGACTGAACACACTGACAATTATTCTCCGATTCCAATAATGGAAGTTCACGGATTCCTAGATCAGGTAGTCCTATACGAATCAACAGCCCTAAGCGTTCCATGGAACAAAAATATGTGGAAAAACCCCGAGGCATACGAAACTGGCGCAATCGAGAATATTTTCGAATGGAGCGAGCTAAACAATTGTACAGGAGGAATAGAAACCTTCGATACAAACCCTCTCTATACAATTCAAGGATTTTCAAATTGTCAAAACGATGCTCAGATTAGATTGATGACAATTTATGCAGCACAGCATAATCCATACGCTAACAACCCTATACAAGACGACCTCATTGTATTCCAAGGAACCCAAGGCTTAGTTCAATCAAGCGAAATTGTATGGGAGTTCATCAGTCAATTCTCAAAAGAGAATGCTGAATCCTTTGATTAGAATACTACATCTTATCCGTTTCAAAGGGTA
>DAYA01000014.1:10709-11096 GCA_002506705.1 Euryarchaeota archaeon UBA550 | reverse complement strand
GCAAGGTATTGGATAGTGGACTCTAGCATCGATTCCTGCTGAGTTGAATTTTGAAATCAATTCGCTTGGGTTTTCAGAAAGGATGCACAACTGGTGCCATGCGTGATCTGCATTCTCCCTCAATTTTGTAGAGTGGTCAATCGATTTTGAGTTGTCTTGACGCTGCTTAGTCCAACTTTCTAGGTGCTTCAATTGGACTCTTCCAATCGCTGCTGAAACCTCGCTCATCCGCAAATTCGTTCCTAATTCAATCGATTCTAACTTCGAGTTTCTGCCATGGTCAACCACCCTAGACATTTTTTCTGCTAAGTCCGCTCTAGTGGTGGTAATCATTCCACCCTCTCCCCCTACTGCCATGTTCTTTGATGGGAAAAAGGAGAAGCAAGC
>DAYA01000014.1:0-10319 GCA_002506705.1 Euryarchaeota archaeon UBA550 | reverse complement strand
ACCAGTGCAATGTTATGTCTCTCACATATTTCCTTCAGCCTTGGAGAAAACGTTTGACCAAAGATGTGGACTCCAATCACCGCCTTTGTTCTCTCGGTGATTTTTGCCTCTACATCGTCCGGACATATGCACCAATAGTCTTCTTCGATATCTGCAAAGACTGGCGTTGCACCAACTAAACTAACGGATGTTGCCGTTGCAATAAATGTCATTCCCGGGACGATTACCTCATCGCCCGGACCTATGTCTAACAATCTCATTGCGGCCCAAAGCGCCGCTGAACCGCTTTGACAAGGAACCGCTGAAATTGCACCACACCACTGGGCAAATTCCTCACCGAACTTTCTCGCTTGTGGCCCTTTTACCCATCTACCACTGGATAGTGCATCGATTGCTGCCTTCTCACATTCCTCGTCCCAGTAAGGCTTAGCCAGAGGAATGCGCTCCATGGTCCGGCGAAAAGGTTCGCACCCTTGAGTGTGTCCCGCCCACGTAGTGGGCGTAGTCAGACTCAAGAGGGTAAGCGGTGTTGGCCGGCTTATGTCCGACGAGGATTCTCTTGGTTTGAGAGACCTTGTCGATGATATCCTTGAAACTCCTAAACCATCCCGAAAAAAGAAAATCAAAGCCAAAGGGATGTTACTCGGTGAAAGACGTGACACGGGAGAAATTATCCAAATTGACAAGATGGTTCTAGCAAGGCATGCAGCTATGCTAGGTTCTACAGGTTCCGGAAAAACTGTGATGGCAAAATCGGTGATTGAAGAGGCTGCGCTGGCTGGAATTCCTGCATTAATCTTGGACCCTCAAGGAGATCTTGCAAGACTAGCACTAGCAATCGATGAGAACGATTTGGCAGAGCAAGGCGGAGAAGTTGACAGAATGAAGAAGTTGATGTCAACTATGGAAGTTAGAATTTGGACACCTCTTCGCAGCAAGGGGCTGCCACTGTGTATTGACCCATTTCGCTCACCCCCTGCTGACCTAGACCCAGAAGAAGCAATCACTGCATGGGACATGGTTGCTGCTGGTTTCAGTAACCTTGCTGGTTTCGATGTTGAGAAAACCCAAGGAAAAGTCGTCAAGCCGTTTCTGTATGAAATTCTAGTAAACGGAACAAGGCTAGGTCTAGACGTCGGCGATTTCAGGGGCCTAGCCAAAGTGGTTAGAGAGCCTCAAGAGAACTTCACAAGAGCGCTATATCCTGAAGCCTTCATCGATGTAGAAGACGACGAGGATAAGCCTGAAATTCCTACATGGGAAGAGATAATGTTCGAACATGGGCTTCGTGATTACAATGAAATGCTGCCAAAGTCTACTCGTAATGATTTGGCAAGAAGGTTGTCAGCATTTAGCAGTGGAGTGAACCAACTGTTGTTTTCAAACGGCGTCCCAATTGACATTGATTCGTTTTGTGAGCCCGCAATGCCGGGCAAGGTTCCACTGAATATCGTATACCTCAATACTATTCAAGATGAAGCACAGAAGCAATATTTCGTTCAAGAATTAGCCCGTGAATTGTATGATTGGATGTTAACTCAACAACCTGCAGAAGGTGAATTGAAACTTCTTTTCTTCATGGATGAGGTAGCGCCTTACTTACCGCCTCATCCAAGAAATCCTCCTGCGAAAGACCTGATTAAACTGATTTTCAAACAGGCCAGAAAGTACGGTGTTGCGTGTGTTCTAGCTACTCAAAACGTGTCTGATGTGGACTACAAAATTCTGGCTCAAGCCAACACCACTTTCATCGGAAGGTTCACTCAACCACAAGACGTTGAGAAAGTAAGACACCTGCTGAAGGAAAGTGGAGGCGACCAAGACCTAGTAAAGCAACTTCCAACACTCGGCCCCGGACAATTCCAAATGGTTGCACCCGATGTTGACCCTGCCCCGATTCCAATCCAGTGTAGATGGTTATACACAGACCATGGTGCTCCTCTAAACGAAGACCAAGTTGACGAGGTCACAACTCCTGAAATACGAGCCTGGGCTAAAGCGAGGAGTGCCGGTAAAGGCAGAAGCCGAGGTAGAGGTGCGGCAGCAGCGGCCGCCAGGGGATCAAAATGGAGCGGTAATGATGAGCAGGATGCCGAAGGTCTCGTTGAATCTGCCCGCCTCAAATCCGTGGGGGGAATGACTGCTGCTGCCCAAGGAGTGGTTGACGATTCTGCATTCGAAGTGCGATTGATGGGTGGTTTAGCGGTTCTCAAAGATGGAAGGGACCCGTTGTATGTTATGCAAGCTACTGTCAATGCAACAACAGCATTGGTGATGGCATGGACATTGGTCGCACTATTGCTTGCATGGAGAGATTCTTCACTCGAATGGTGGTGGCTTGCTGGTAGTTTCCTACTGACCTTCAGTGTAGGTTTGGTCATCTCGCTGGAAATGTTACTTTCTCATGATGCAGAATTGTTGAGGAAATTAAGCAGATTTGCAAAGACTTCGCAGTTATTGATCATAGCTTGGTTATGGGGGCTACTATACTGGTCGTTCAACGGACTAGACCTCTATGGTGCTGAACCGTTGCTTGAGGTGGTTGTTGTTTGGGTTACCTTATTCTTGGTAATCGACGGATGGAACAGATTCAAGTTGGGAAAGATAAGGTGGAATGGAGGCAACGCCCTATCCAAATTGAAAGGATTGACCGCAGTGCTGACAGACACGCAGTTAACCGAAATGCAATCTAATTCCAAACAAATCTTAGCAGGAATGAGGTGGATTCTTGACCTAGCAACTCTAACTTGGTTGTGCGTCTTATTGGTCGAAGATCCGAGTGGAAATTGGGCTAGACCAACCCTTTGGCTTGCCTCGCTTTACGGTCTGACTTTTGGGGCTGAAACTTGGTTGAGGATGAGGGGCAGAATGCCGGAGGAAGGAAAATGAGTTCCGACGGTTTTGTCCCATTGAATTGGAAAGAATTACCTGATGTTGAGATGCAAAAAAAGGCTCTCGACCTGTTTGAAAATATGAATAGAAGAAGGACTACGCGTCACTTTTCTTCTCGTGAGGTTCCTAGAGAATTGATTGAAACAGCGATTATGTGCGGTTCAACCGCCCCTAGTGGAGCACATCTACAGCCGTGGACATTCGTTGCCGTTAGCAATCAAGAATTGAAGGTGAAAATGCGAGAGGCTGCTGAAACAGAAGAGAGGAAAACCTACTCTGAAAGGATGCCTGAAGCCTGGCAAGAGGTCTTGGAGCCACTCGGCACTGACGCCGTTAAGGAACACATGACAGCCGCACCATGGATTGTTGTATTGTTTAGACAATCAAAGCGAATTAGAGACAATGGCGAGGTCGGCCCAACATACTACTCTACAGAATCTTGTGGGATTGCAGCTGGTATGTTCATTCATGCAATTCACAATATGGGTTTGGTCACGCTAACGCACACACCGTCACCGATGGGATTTTTGAGAGATATTTTGCAAAGGCCTGACCATGAGCATGCTATGCTGGTCCTGCCAGTTGGATACCCTGCCGAAGATGCAAAGGTTCCTGATATCTCTAGAAAACCTCTGGAAGAGGTGTCTGTATTTTTTGAGTAATCAAAGAGCAGTGATGTCTTCTCTATCCTTGGAAACGCCAAGGTCGCTCACGGCTTTGTCGTATACTTCTGCCTTGATTTGACCATTTCTAACCAGGGAGGATAAGGCTGCGAGAGTAATGCTCTGTGAATCTATTTCGAAAAATTTTCTCAGGTTCGGCCTCGTGTCTGACCTTCCAAATCCATCGGTTCCTAGAACGGTATAATCTCCGCCGACCCATTGTCTAATCATGTCAGGAACTGCGATTTGATTATCGCTTACCGCGATGGTTGGAAGAGTTCCATCACCAAGTAGTTCCTCAATGTATGGAACTTGTCTTGGTTCGCTTGGGTTCAAGCGATTGTTTCTCTCGCACTCCAATCCCTCTCTTCGTAATTCACCGTAAGAGGTTGCTGAATAGATTTCAGAGCGAACACCATAGGTTTCCAGAATTTCTACCGCTGCTAGTAATTGTAGCATAATCGGCCCTGAGCCAATCAACCTTACAGTTGGGCCGTCGCCTTTTGGTGCGCTTCGAAGTTTGTACATTCCTTTGACAATTCCTTCTTCGCTACCTGCCGGTTTAGGCGGCATTGGGTGGTTCTCGTTGTATACTGCAATGTAGTACATTACGTCTTTTTCATCAACGTACATCTCATCGATTCCTGCCCTAATAATTGTAGCTAATTCGTAAGCAAACGCAGGGTCATATGCTCTAATTGCTGGATTGGTGTGTGCCATCAAAAGACTGTGTCCGTCTTGATGTTGCAGACCTTCTCCATTGAGAGTTGTGCGGCCACTGGTTGCACCGATCATGAAACCTCTAGCACGCTGGTCAGCCGCAGACCAAATCAAATCAGCAACTCTCTGGAATCCAAACATGCTGTAGAAGATGTAAAACGGTATTGTCGGGCAACCTTGAGTGGAGTATGAGGTTGCGCTGGCTATGAATGTCGACATTGCACCGGCCTCTGAAATTCCTTCTTCGAAGAGTTGCCCGCTTTCACTTTCCTTGTACTTCATCAGCATCTTGTGGTCGACTGGTGTATACAACTGGCCTTCGGGATGGTAAATTCCAAACTGAGCAAAGAGGGGGTCCATACCGAATGTTCTTGCTTCATCTGGAACGATTGGAACAATTCTCTTTCCGATTGACTTATCCTTCATTAGACCACTCAATAGCCTAACGAATGCCATAGTGGTCGAGACTTGCATGTTGCCCTTTGTACCCTCATCGAAGGTTGAGTAACCGTCCTCTCCTGGCGGGGATAACTCGCTAGCAGGAGAGCGTCTTTCTGGACAAAATCCGCCCATGGCCTCTCTTCGAGATTTGAGATATGCTACCTCTTCAGGAACGCTTTCCGGATTGATGAAAGGATATTCTTCTAATTCTTCGTCAGTGAAGGACAATCCTAGGTCGTCTCGCATCCATTTGATGCTGTCCACGTCGGCCTTCTTCTTGCCGTGTGTTGTGTTTCTACCCGCAAATGCTGGACCAAGGCCGTATCCTTTAATCGTCCTTGCTAGAATGATTGTTGGCTTGTCTGTACACGCCTCTGCTGCAGCATATGCAGCATTGATTTTCACCATATCATGGCCACCGAGATTGGCTGCTAGAGCCTCTAAATCATCGTCGCTCAAGTGTGATACCATCGCTTTGAGTTGCGGAGTGTTGAACAATTCGTTGCGGAAAGTTGCCGCATCACTTGTGAATATTCTCTGCTCATCGCCGTCTACTAATTCCTGTAGCCTGTTTGCTAGGTTGCCCTCGGAATCTCTTGCGAACAGATCGTCCCACATTGAGCCCCATAGAATCTTGATTACGTTCCATCCTGAACCTCTGAATCTTCCCTCGAGTTCCTGTACAATTTTCGAATTGCCACGAACCGGTCCATCCAATCTCTGAAGATTACAATTCATTATCATAATCACGTTGTCTAGGTTCTCTCTAGAAGCCAATGTTAGTTGGGAAAGTGATTCTGGTTCATCTGATTCACCATCGCCCATAGTGTACCAAACTCTAGAGTTGGATGTATCTGCTAGTCCTCTGCTGGATAGGTATCTGTTGAATCGAGCTGTGTGGATTGCTGTCATTCCGCCAAGTCCCATAGAAACGCTAGGGTATTCCCAGAAATCTGGCATCAGCCTTGGGTGTGGGTATGAAGAGAGTCCAACTCCATCGCACTCCATTCGGAAATGGTCGATATTTTCTCGAGTAAGTCTACCTTCTAGCCAAGCTCTTGAGTATACGCCAGGGCTTGCGTGGCCTTGCCAGTATACGTGGTCGCCCCACCCATCCAAATCCTTGCCACGATAGTAGTGGTTCTGTCCAACTTCCCACAAATGCGAGTTCGATGCAAACGTGGAGATATGTCCTCCAATTCCATCATTGGCTTTGTTGGCACGAGTAACCATCATCATTGCATTCCAGGAAATGATGCCATGGATCCTCTTTTCCATTTCCAAATCTCCGGGGTAAGCCGGCTGTTTTGAGGGATGGATTGTGTTGAGATACGGAGTGTTTACAACGTCGATTTCAATGCCTTCTTCCTTTGCTGCACCAATTGTCTGCAATAGGAGTCTGTGCGCCCTTTCAGGACCTAGTGCATCGCTAACCGCACGAATTGCTTCTTGCCATTCAAGCGTCTGCTCCGGGTCTGGGTCGGGCAGTACATCTCGGAAATCGTTGTCACCCATGACCTCTCTCCAGTGTTGATGGGGCCATAGGCTCCCTTTCAAAGAATCGCTTTATTCGCTCATCACGTGATTGTGCCAATTTAGCAAAGCATGGCTGCAATCTGATTCTGATTTTACTATCGATATGTTGCCCGGAATTCCACCGGTCATGGAGCCATCTGCGAGTGTTATTCCATCGTGGACTGGTATGAGTTCCAGTGTCTTTGTATGGTCTTTGTAGACGCCAATTTCGAAAATAATCCAAGGTTCTCCATCACCAATCAATTCTCTGAACATTTCAGTGAATAGAAAACTCGCTAAATCATCAGTTGTATGAAATGAGCATAGACCGGAAAGAGTATCGAGCAGTGCCTCTGATTTTGGAATAAGATTCGGCTGAACACCAACAATCCTAGATTTCGTCATCGTCAAAAGTGGCATATCTTCCATTTATTCCACACCCTCATTGAGGTCTTTTTCTTTGGTTAGTTCAGCATACCAAGTGGAAATAATTCTGTGAAAATGGTGAACTCCTTGCTCTCTTGTTGGTGAATATCTTCCCCTATCGTACACTTTAGATAGCATTGATTTGTTAACGTGTTCAATGATTTCCTGGTCTTGGATTTCAACTGTATCCAAGATTGAGCCTGCTCCTTCTTTTGCTAGGTTTTCGTCCTTTACGTAGCCCCGATAAAGCACTCTTGTCTGACTAGGAGAAACCGGAATTACGATGTTCACCGACAATCCCCATGGGTAAAAATTGAACATCATATTTGGAAATAGCCATAGATAGTATGCAGCAATGTCTTGACCGTAGTCGGGATGGTTATCTGGCAACTCAAATTTGACATCCCCGTGTGCTGCTTTACCAATTTGTAAAACTCCCCCATCAAAGACCTCGGTTGTATATCCGGAATAATCGAGGGTTTGATTCAGCTCTGGATGGACAAATGGTATGTGAAATCCCTCTAGATAATTGTCAACATATAACATCCAATTCGCTGCTATTGTATGGTCTCTGTCTCTACTGGGATCATGAGTAAAAGATTCTATGTCTAAGAAATCAAAACGATTGTTCAGTCCTTGCCATGGTTGGGCTTCCTCAATCCCTTGCGAAACGAATAGTAATCCCTTCCAAGTACTCAATGCGAATTGATGCAGATTGTCTGAATCGCTGGGGAAACCGATTGCTTGTTCAAACTCCGGCATGTGTTTCATGGCACCATCTAAATCGAATGTGCGTCCGTGATATTCGCATTGAAAGACAGATTTGGTACATGGTTCACCAACTAAACGCATCCCCCGGTGCGTGCAAATGTTCGACATGGCCTTCACTTCACTCCCTTTCACGATTATTGTTGGCTCTCCTGTAATCGCTTCGATGTGTTCAATCGGTGTAATCGAATTCTGAGATAAATCGGATTTGTGAATAGCGTATTGCCACCCATAGAATGTTGAAAGTAACGATTTGAATAGTGATTCATCATGATAAAATCTCGAAGGTAGGGTCTGTGCAACGCGAATATCTGCTGCAACCAACTCCTCCGACATTGTTTTGGTTAGAGGGTTGTGATTATTGATAATTAGGTAGTGTTCAAATGCAAATTGATACAGCGAAACTCATGGAGGGTGGCTTTTGGTTTGCTAATTCTTACGCCGAAGCCGCTGGCAGATTCCTAATCGCTTGCGACGATCTGCGTGAAGCAGGTCACAAAGTTGAGAACGATAGATTGGAAATTGGGATGACTGGCCCTGATGGAGAGCCGTTGTGCATTGATGTTGCAATAGTCGGTTCACTTGAATCTGGAAAGGTGCTCTTGTCAACTAGTGGAATTCATGGCGTTGAGGGCTATCCAGGAAGTGCCATTCAACTAGCTGTGATGGATGATTTATGCAAAGAAGAGGCGTTCAAAGACCATGCAGTAATTTTCGTTCACACAATCAACCCATACGGCATGGCATGGTGGAGAAGATTCAATGAAAATAACGTCGACCTGAATAGAAATTTCTTGACTCGTAATCAAGAATATTCTGGCGTCCCGGAAGGATATGAACACATTAAAGAATTCATCAATCCAGAATCTCCACCGCCAAAAAAAGAGAAATGGTTCAAATTGAAAGCACTTAATTTAATTCGAAAGTATGGATTTAACAACCTAAAACAGTGGGTCGCAGAAGGACAATATGAATATCCAAAAGCGATACAATACGGTGGAGACTGCTTACAACCAGGGCCGGATTTGCTTCTGAATTGGTTAGACAGGACACTCAAAGATGTCAAAGAAATTTGGGCGATTGACCTACACACCGGATTAGGTCCAAGCGGATATGATACTCTGCTAGTTTCAGAAGGGATGTCTGTAGACGATTTCAATCATTTCGAAAGTCTATTCCCTGGCCATATCGAAAGCCTTGACCCAAATGCAGGCGTTGGTTACCAAATCGTAGGAGACCTGCACCAAGGCCTGATTGACAGATATGACCACATCAAGTGGCTGGCTTTAACTCAGGAATTTGGTACTTTCAAACCCATTCAGGTTTTACAGGCTTCAAGGGCTGAAAACCGATGGACTCAGTGGGGCAAATACATGACTGAAATTGAGGCTAGAAGGCATTGGAGTAGAGAACAGATGCTTCGTACTTTCAATCCTAAGGACGTCGTGTGGCAACACAAAATTACCTCTCGTGGAAGACATGTCTTCAACACCGCAAGAAAGGATCTCACTTCCTAAGCAAAGGGTAGCGTTTGTATCGGCCCACTGAACACCGATTGTACTTCTCCATGATGTCTTGAGGGGGTTCCACAGACCCTTCCGATTTCATGGAAAAGATATGTCGCTTGTTTATGTTTTTTGAAAATTAAATTAATCTTTCATTAGTTCTTTTGCAAATTCTTTTTCTGATTTGTTCGATTCTCTCAGTTTCTCAGCAACTGGGTGTGCGAAGTAGAATTCGGCAAAGTCTACGGAAGTCAATTTCTTCGTGCTCAAATATCTCTTGAGGAACGCTTCAGAATATTCTGCATGCTGAACTGCATGGATCAATAAATTTTGAATTTCGGTGTTCATCTTCACTGTATCTTTGGTATGTTTTTGGATTTTGTTTGAAATTTTCTTTGCATCTCCGAGGTAATGCAATAATCGCTTAACTATGAGTTCAATCACTTGGCCTTCAACATCTAATTCGCCTCTGCTGTGATAGATTGCCATGTCTCTAGCAATTTTGTAGACGAGTTTCAAATTTGAATAATCTCCTGCCTGAGAGTCGATTACTACTACGAATCCGGGAATCCCTGGAAGGTAGGCAACATCTTCTACATTTTTCCTCATATCTGCAGATAATAGATTGGCATCGAAAACCATTATCGAAAAAGGGCTGTCACGATTTGCTTTGGTTTCTAATAGTTGTGACCATGCAGTTTTCTGGGTACTTGCCTTGAATCCTTTATCTTTTGAATCACCAGTCTCGACATTCATTTTTTCTGGGTCGCCCAGACTTACACTCTTGTCGAATTTCACTTCAATGCCGATTACTGTATGTTCAGTAGGGGCATCATCTGAAGGCGTAATCTCGATAGTAGCTAAAACGTCTCCAACTTTATTTCCATCTAAATTTCCTTTAATTTTCCCCGACTGTTCGATTGTATCAGTCCAACCATTTGATGATGCAAACTCATCGAGCAAATCAACAATATTTACTTCTGCTTTTTCACCCTTCTTTTGAGCAGTCTGAGCAAACTCCGCCTTCCCTCTATTGAACATCAATTTGAATCTCTCCAATTGCGGATAGATTTCCTTCTCTGCTGAATCAATCAAATGTTGAATTCTGTCTTCCATCAGTGCTAGTGCTCCAATGTGTAACATTGCATTGAATGAATTCTCATATTCATCTGAGGATAACTTACTAAACAGTTCATACACTAACGGATCATCTGATGAGAACTCGGGAAATTTCACTGATTTTTCTTCGTGAGTTACGCTGATTGACTTCCTCGCCATGGTTGCCCCTTTAACTAAAACTTGATTAAATCACATGTTGGGATAATCAAAACCCCTCAGTATCCCCACACATGAAATGTATGTATAGACGGTACCCAATGAAATGTTGAAA
>DAYA01000035.1 GCA_002506705.1 Euryarchaeota archaeon UBA550 | reverse complement strand
AAATCGTTAGAGCATTTTAGGGATACCCCTCTGTAATTCATCAGTCAAACAACAATATGTTTAGTATGTTAGTTTCGACATCACATAAATCTCTTGAATGGAGGGATTCATTCAAGGAGTAAACACGACACGACAGGTTCATGCAGGGGATTGTTTCAAGCAAAGTGCTTGGTATAATCGGATTGGATTACTCGGGCTCAACTCTGCTAACAAATATCCTATCTGGTTTACCTGATACTGTCAACACGGGTGAGAGCCATTGGATAATTGATAGAAATTTGGGTTGCAAAGAATGTGGTAATCAGCCGTGCCCAATCTACACTCAAGAAATGATGAACGAATTGAGAGAATTATCTATTCCAACCACTGAATGGTGGAATGTGATTGCAAGTCATTCAAATTCGAAATTGATAATTTCCTCGGACAAACGCCCACGACATTACGATAGATTAGGGCACCCAAATCATGTAATTCTGCTAATCAAAGATCCACGAGCCAACATTACAAGTTGGTGCTCGAGAAAGTTCAATGATGCTAAGCGTGAAGATGAGTTTTTCACTAATGAACAGGTTGAGAGGGGTCTTGTATGGTGGTACAAGTTACACAAAGAGGCTATTGATTGGCTTGAAGAAAATGAAATCCCTACCACTGTTTTATTTCTAGAAGATTTTGTCTCTAACCAAAGAGAAAGACTTTCAAGTATTGCCGAGATTTTCTCGATATCTTTGAATGACGAACAGAAAACAAATGCTCTACAATTTTGGGAAAGGCAACTTCACTACATTGGCGGTAATCACTCTGTGAAGCGATTAGACAAAAATCGATATTTTTACAAATCTATCAAAATAGATGAAAGATGGAAGAACAGACTCTCTGATGAATCTCAACATGAAATTCTAGTTGACAGAAGAGTTTCTATTGTAAATAAGAGGATTCAACAATTCAGAATTCTTGGCCCAGATATATCTCAAAAGTAACCATGCGTTGATATATTACTTGACTAACGGCGGCTCAAGGTTGATACCATGGATGAAGAAGTCATGGAATTCGGCATCGCACACAGCCGCAAGTACTCTAGGGACCACCTATGGTACCAGGAAAAGGATGACCGCTTGGTAATTGGCGTATCAGATTACCTTGCAGCTGACATAGGAGAAATCCTCAGAGTTATCCTGCCACACGCTGAAACCGAAGTCGATGAGGAACAAAATTTGTTTTCAATCTGGACAGCTGAAGAAAAACTCACTTTCCCGAGTCCTTTTGCTGGCGAGATTGCAGAAGTGAACGGTGAAGTAGAAATTAACCCTGAATTGGTTAATGACTCACCATACGACTTGGGGTGGATTATAATTCTAAATCCACACGATGTTGATATGGAAAATCTCCTAGAGCCCGACGAGTACGTCGATTTCCTAGCTGAAGGCTGAATCGCATTCCGGAGATAAGAATACACCCGGTGTGATTTGATGGATCTTGATAGACACGACTTCGAACTCGATGAGCTAATCGAGAGAATCAAAGGACACGATCACCGCCTTGTGGCTCTCCAAATACCAGAGGGCCTGAAAATGCAGGCATTGGAAATGATGGATGAGATCGAAGATGAAACCTCGGCTAAAGTAATTCTTGCCGCAGACCCATGTTACGGAGCATGTGATTTAGTCCATGATAAGATGAAATTGATGGGTGTCGAATTAGTCGCACACATGGGCCATTCACAGATGAACATAGATTCAGGAATGCCTACTCAATTCATCAACGTAACGTACGACGGTGACCCTGCGATAGACCCAGTTCTACCAATTCTTGCTCAGCACAGAGCAATCGCTCAATCAAGACTTGCGGAGAACAATGCTGGCGATCTAAGCGAAGAAGAAGCTCAGGAGAGATTTTTGGATGCAGTTGGTAGGATTGCTCCTCTAAAAGGTGCTAAATTGGGGCTCGTTGCATCCATTCAGCATCTGCATTTGGTTTTCGATTACAAGAAACGTTTCGAAGACGCTGGATTTGAGGTTGAAGTTCCCGTTGGTGGTGCTAGGCTAACCTTCCCTGGACAAGTTTTGGGGTGCAATTACTCTGGTGACGATGATGAAATTGGGCATTATCTCTTCCTTGGTAGCGGTGACTTCCACCCGATTGGACTTGCCTTACATACTGGAAAGCCTCTCGCTATGCTCGACCCCTACACAGGAGACGCTACTGAGATGGGTGTTGAAAGGATTGAAAGAATCCTAAGACAACGATTTGGATTGATAATGGCAATTCAGGATGCGCAAAATTTTGCTATTCTAATCGGAGAAAAACCAGGCCAGATGAGGCGAAGTTTGGCTCTCAAACTGAAGCGAACTCTTGCAAAGCACGGCAAGAAAGGATACCTGCTAGCCTTAGAGCATGTAGGACCTGAGTTGATTGATTTCTATCCAGTGGACGCATTTGTTAACACAGCATGTCCAAGAATTGCTATTGATGACTCAGTCAAATACGCAAAGCCACTAGTCACTCCGTTCGAATTAGAAGTCGCACTCGGAGAAAAGAAGTGGGAAACTGGATATCAGTTCGATGAGATACCTTGAGAGGGTCTTTTGAGTTGAAAGTTCAATAACCATAGACGATAACCATCTGTAGTCATGAGTTCATATCTAGACCGCATCGGTGCGGGATTAATCCTCAGCAAACCAGAGGTTTTTGGCTTTGATTACGTTCCAGAAACATTGGTTTGTAGGGAAGACCTGCAGGGAGAATTAGCTGCAATACTAGGCAGTATCGCACACCCTGAAGGAACAGGTAGAGTGGTGATTACCGGCCCGGTTGGCTCCGGTAAAACCGTATTAGCAAAGCGTTTCTGTCATGACATCATTCGGCACTTGAGCGATAAAAGGAACATAAAACAGGTCCACGTTAACTGCAGAAACGCTGCTACTCCATCAAGAGTTATGCAAAAAATTGTCCAAGACCTTGACCCCGGCCATCCTGACCGTGGTCTTGGGGTTGGAGAATTACTAACCAGTTTGAGAAGGATGTTGCAAAGCAGCAACACTCACCTAATCGTCGTACTTGATGAAGTGGACCACCTATTGAGGCGCTCCGGAGATGACATAATCTACAAACTGATGAGAATCGACGAGGACAGAGAAGGTGTTGGCACACTCTCTACAATAATGATCAGCCAGGAGCAAGTACTAGACTTACTTGAAAATGCTGTTTTATCACGTGTTGGAAGGTCAAACCACGTCAGAGTCCCTCCATATGATGAAAATGGACTCAAGAGTATTATCGAACAGAGAATGAATCTAGGTTTGGTTACAGGCACCTGTCCTACAGAGATTCTCGATTTGATTTCACAGGCTGCTGCACCATCTGGTGATGCACGCCAAGCGATAGAACTCTTGGAGGGTGCTGCAAAGCGCGCTGAGGCCGCAGGTCGCTCAATTATAGAGGCAAAAGATGTTCAGAGAACAGTCGTCACGATGCCTGCAAATGTGGATTCTTTGAATATCGAAAATTTGCCACCTCATGCAATGATGATTTTGCTAGGATTGTGCAGACGTCTCAAGAAAGAAGAACGCGTGACAAGCGGCGAGGCAGAAAAGCTGTATCACGTGGTCTGCGAGGAATATGACCAGTCACCTAAAGGGCACACTACGCTTTGGAAGCATTTGAAGCGGCTGGCACAAGAAGACATCATCGTGACAAAGACCGCTAAATCGGAAGTAGGTAGAGGCAGGACACAGCATATTTCGATGCCTCATATGCTTCCCAGTGACGTGGAAAGGCGTCTTGAAACACTGATTCCAAGTCGACTACGCCGTTAATAATCCGCTTTATATCGCACAAAGGGCCTAAATACCCGTCCTATGTCGGCAGGCTGCTCAAGAGTTGATAACATGGCAGATGGTACTTTCGTCGCAGTGGTCAATGACACAAATCCAGACAACGGAGGACGCTCCTACAACCTAACAGTTAGTGGGAACAACCAATCCCAATTCCTAGGTAAGAAAATCGGCGACGTAGTCGATGGTATCTTTGTTGGAGAAGGTGACAAAACTCTTGCAGGATACAAATTAGAAATCACCGGCGGTTCCGATAAAACTGGAACACCTATGAGGTCCGATCTAGATGGTGGAACTCGCCAATCAGTTCTTGTAACCGCTTCAACAGGTTTCAAGGGACACAACCTAGTCCACAAGGCAAAGGGTGGAGAGAAGAAGAGATTCCGCTACAAGCCTGATGGAATGCGTAAGAGGCGCAACTTCCGTGGAAACACAATCACCCAAGATACCCGACAAATCAATCTCAAAGTAATCGAGGCTGCAAACAAGAGCCTCGCTGACATCCTCGGCGCTGATGAGGAGAGCAGTGAGTGAAGCCGCGAGGCTGATCTTGAGGTATTGGGGGTAAGGGAAGCATGGCACGCAAGCTTCCTGCACAACCCGAAGTCAACATCGGTTTGGTCGGACACGTAGACCACGGTAAAACCACTCTAACCCAGGCTCTATCTGGAGTTTGGACCGATACTCATTCAGAGGAAAGAAAGCGTGGTATTTCTATCAAACTAGGATATGCAGACACTGCTTTCTACAAAACCGGTGATGGCGAGTATTACGCAACAGGAAAGAGACCAGGTGGCGGAAATGACGATGCAACCGAGTTGCAGAGAGTTGTATCATTCGTAGACGCACCCGGGCACGAGACTCTGATGGCGATTATGATCACTGGGGCCAGCATCATGGATGGTGCAATGTTGATGGTTGCAGCAAATGAGACCTGCCCGCAACCCCAAACAAGAGAACATTTGATGGCTCTGGAGATTGCGGGAATCGAGAACATAGTAATCGTTCAAAACAAAATCGACTTAGTTAGTCGAGAAAGGGCACTGGAATCCCATAAAGAAATCAAGGATTTCCTAAAAGGAACTATTGCAGAAAATTCGCCAATTATCCCAGTATCTGCTCACCATGACGTAAACCTAGACATCCTAATCCAAGCAATTGAGGCGACGATCCCTACTCCTGACCGCTCACAAGACAAGCGAGCAATCATGCACGTAGCACGCTCTTTTGACATTAACAAACCCGGTACTCGCCCGACCAAGTTGAAAGGCGGAGTAATCGGAGGCAGTATCGTTGAAGGTCAATTCAACATCGATGATGAGATTCTCATAGGACCTGGAAGAAAAATTGAGAAGGGCAACAAGGTTCACTACGAGCCAATTCGCTCTAAGGTAATCAGCATGCAAGGTGGAGGTTTGAATCTTGATAACATGCATGCTGGTGGACTTTGTGGCATGGCAACACCACTAGATCCTGCAATTACAACTGCAGATAACCTATCTGGACAAGTAGTTGCAAAGGTTGGAGACCTTCCAGAAGTTCGAGACAGCGTAGATATAGCAGTCAACCTGATGGAGAATATGGTTGCTGGAGAAGGAGAAGATGCTTCACCGATTATGCCCCTTCGCTCTAATGAGATGTTGATGGTAAACGTAGCAACCGCAACTAGCGTGGGAGTTGTTTCAAACGTTAAGAAAGGCAAAGCAACTCTATCCCTGCGATTACCAATTTGTGCTGACAGCGGTCAAAGAATCTCATTATCACGACGTGTAGGTTCTAGATGGCGACTTATCGGGCACGGAACAATCGAGTGATTTTCATGAAAAAGGTCCTTGTTGATGCCTGCGGCTGGGTCGCAGTCATCGAGGCTGGAATAAACATCGACCTTGCTTTGCTGGAATGTTGCGGTTACAAAGACTTGGCAGTCGTCCCTAATGTGATTTCAGAATTACAATCATTAAACAATCCAAAATTAATGATTTCAATGTTAGAAGCAAAGTCTGAGATGTTGGTGGCGCCAATCGATTCTGGAAAACATACTGACGACCAATTATTCGCCCTGGCTTTGGAAAATAATTGGCCAATATTGACAGTTGACACCGAGTTAAAACGCCGACTATCAAAATCGAACCTAAATTGGGTTGAAGTGAGTGGCAGAACCCATCTTAGAATGGTATGATTACATATGCCGGTGATTAATTCATATAGTGAACTAACTACATATGAACCGTGTCCACTCAGAAATCAGTAGGTTTTGACAATGAAATCGATTCAGACAGCCACGAGATGATTGACTTACTAATCTCATTGGGTGTAAGTCATAACATTGCTAAAACTCTAATTTGCTTACACAAGCATGGACCTTCAAAGTCAATCGATTTACAGAGAAGGTGTGAATTGAGACAACCGGATGTTTCAATCGCAATTAGTAGATTAAACGAACTTGGTGTGGTTGATATCGTCCCGATGAATAGCAAAGGAAGAGGTAGACCATCCCATATCTATGAATTGTCCATGCCACTAGACGAGGCACTGGTACCATTTAGACGGCAAGCAAGTGAAAGATTGATAGTGATTCAAAATCAATTGTCTAGGCTAGCAGAACTTGCTAGCATACACTCAAACTAAGGAAGTGTGAACAGATTATCATCACCATGGCCATCAAGTAGCCTTAGCTTTACCCCTGCATCAATCCAAGCATGAGCGTAGTTTATTGCTCCAAATGCTCTAACATAATCACCTGTATCCATGAAATGCTTAGCATCGCTAGCATAATCATCTGCCATCCTCAAGAGGATGTCTAATTGCATATACTCAGGAGTACCCTCCTCATGAATTCTGGTTGCTTTTTCTCTAGCCATTTTTGTGAGGTTGAGGTAATGTTCCAATTTAGATGTGGTAACCCTATCATCGACCATTTACTCACCTCTTTGTCTTGCAAGTAATCGGTTAACATCCGAAGTCCTACCTAGAGATTCATAGAGGTCGATGGCTAGAGATATTCTACCCTCGTCTTCAGCATCGCATGCTCGCTTGAAAATTCTCCTTCTCTCCTCCCAATCGCTTGCAACTTGAGCTTCAGCCACCATTTTTTGCATCTCAACTCTTCTCAACTGCATTAATTCTGCTGACCTCCATATTCTAACTAGACCATTGCGTTTCACTGTAGCCATTGTATCTGCAGCCAAACCAACCAAGTAGTCTCCTAGGTCAGTATTTGCTGACTTGATTGATACATCTTCAGTCATGCAGTGTAAACCACCTTCAATCGATAGGACCCACCAACCGTCGCCTGCCCTGTGCGCAGACAGTGGTTCTAGTGATCTTGTGTCGATAGTGGATAGGCTGTCCCAGCCGTATGGATGTGGAGAACCTTCCCAAAGCATACCGTCAGCAGATTGAAGCAATACTCTGCCACCTGACATGGCACTAACCCATGACCATATTCTATCCTCCAAAAGGCGCTGAGAATTTTCATTTGCTAATCTAGCGCACCTGAGTTTACCTTCATCGTCTTGCCACATTAGATGTTCACGGTCAAACCAGCCAATCAGTCTACGAACTCCACCTACATCCAGCCTCTTTATGCCTCTTCCCTCGGCATTGAATACATGCAACTGGCCTTTACGACAAGATAGCACCCAGCCACCGCCTGGTCTGGCTAAGATACCACTGAAACCGCCTGTGGTAGACCGACCTTCACCGATTTGTGAACCATCACTGACTCTCAGAAGGTGAAAACCGTGCCCACATAGTACTCCGATTTTTCCAGATGCATGTGCAGCTGAGTGCACTCGGAATGGTAGCGACCTTTTCCATCTCTGATTGGTTTCTTCATCCAGTAATATGATTTCTAATCCACAAGCGATTAGAATGTCATTTCCCACGCTGCAAGTTGTAGAGATAATATCTGGTGATTGATAAGACCTAGAAACTGACCAACTCATACGCTCGCCTCCATTATTCCCCAAGCCACCATTTGGGCCTTAGCATCATTTGTTAATCTGAACATCCTAGAACGTCCTCTTTGTTGGACTGACAAGATTCCTGCTCTATAGAGGCGATTACACATCTGAGACATCCGCGGCCTACCTATCTTAAGTCGGTCCTGTAATCTTGAATCAGAAGGTGATAACTCCCTAGTCGATGATACTTCAACAAGGACTGCTTCATTCTTCGACAGGTTCCTCAATGTATGTACATCAAGGGCATTACTCTCTCTTTGCCCGATAACCGGCCTTCTCATGCCTGCTAGTAACTCTGCCAAACTCTGACCATCTGGTACATTCAGTGCTTCGAATAACTGCCCCAGCAAACCTTCAACATTCCCACTTCTCACAACCTCTTGTTCAAATTCCATATTTGGTTCAGAGTAATCATCAACGTGGTCATCGATAAGTGTTTCATCAACAACAGGCACACTTTGTGGTGCGAGGAGTGCATTTGGTTCGTTTGCAAGCCACAGTTCGTTTGCATCTCCACCTTCAGGTTCTCTTTGTGCCGGCTTGGCCTTTGTTTTGTCAAATCTTGGTGCAAGATGCTTGTTATCTCGATTTCTAGAAGCGAGCCCACTAAACGGACCGCTTACTGGCAGTGAGCTAAAACCAGAATCCTCCATGTAAACCGCTTCAGGCTCTTCCTCTAACTTGTCCAGGTTCAAATCAAAAATCGGCATCTCTGGCTCCACTAAATCTTCGTTTAGAATTTCATCAATACTATCCATGCTACTTTCCTCTATCAAGACACTAGAAGTAGGACTTTCAATGACTGGATCAAATTTGACATCTCTGGGGTTTGCTCTCTCTTCATCGACGATATCGCGCATTAATCTCATTACTCTAGATGGATTACCAGATGTATTCTCCATCACGTAATCTAGTGCATCCTCTGGCATTGTCCACGGGATATTGGCAGTTGTGGCCATTCTAGATTCACACAAATAACGTACTTCATCTCTTTCTAGTGAGCCAATAACATCTACATGGTCAAACCTGCTCACTAGGTTAGTAGGCCATTGAGCCCTTTGTTCTGTAGAAAGTACGACCACCACAAGTGCATTCATTCGCTCAAATGCAGCGACCAGGGTGGAAAGGACCTCTGAGAGTCTCTTTCCGTCCACATTCGCATAATCAAGCGAAATCAGAGGCAAAGGCCCATTTGATTTCTCGGTTTCTTGTACCAATCTAGACACCATCTCTGGAGTGCTGGAGGGGACCTCAAAACCTACAAACGATACGAAAATTTCGTGCAGAATTTTTTGAGCATGTTCAGAATCCGGAAACATGTCTAAATGTACGCTCTTCTGAGTCTCTTCAGATAAACATCGCATCAATGATGAACGTCCTGTTCCACTTTCGCCAATCAGCAAAATCATCCTAGCATTTCTAGCTTTGATGAATCTAGTCCATCTTGCACTTAATTCATCTCTACCGACGAGAAGTTCTGATCTTCCTCTCTCCAATGGCCTAGCCTGGAACGGATTATTTCTCAGACCTGGTATGCCCAAAGGTGGTGAATCTTCGCTCATGATAGTACTGGGATTTACAGAGTATATGATGTTTCACTCTAATGCTACCCTTTTGGGGACTGTTAGGACACGTTAAAACAAATACGGAATTGATGTATATGGGTAAATTAACACATTGTTAACGGTATGCTAACGCGTTAAAAAAAGCGTTAATCGCCGGTTTCTTCATCAAGTACAGACCTTTGGCTTTGACCGGAGGCAACCACTATGCCAGTCGAAGACAGCAGGCTTTCTGGATTCTACAAATTGTCAGTATCAGAGCGAAGAGAAAAGGTTGCTCAATTATCATCTTTATCTGCCGAGGAGGTTGAAGCCCTAGCTAGCCATGGAGAGTTGGGAGAGATTGCTGCAGATAGAATGATAGAAAATGTGATTGGCACAATGTCCTTGCCAGTAGGAGTCGCTACGAACTTCGTAATTGATGGGAAGGCGTACATAATCCCATTTTGCGTTGAAGAATCCAGTATTGTGGCAGCTGCTAGTAATATGGCAAAACGCTGCCTCGAAAAGGGCGGATTCAAGACAAACAATGACAATCCTGTCATGATTGCTCAAATTCAAATTTTAGAGATTGAGGACCTCAGTACAGCGAAAGAAGCAATTCTAACCGCAAAGTATGAGTTAATGGCGATGTGTAATTCCCTGCCTTCGACGATGATTAGACTAGGAGGCGGTTGCAAAGACATTGAAGTCAGAGAAATTGATACTATGTCCGGACCAATGCTAGTTGTTCACCTGCTAGTCGATACGAGAGACGCCATGGGTGCGAATGCAGTCAACACAATGGCAGAATTGGTTAGTGGTAAAATCGAAGAAATAACTGCAGGCAGAGTTCACCTACGCATCCTTTCGAACCTTGCAACCCATCGCCTAGCCAAAGTAACTGCAGAGTTTACTCCCGAGGAACTATCCGATGATGGCACCAGAGAAAATGGTAGCAAGATCATCAAAGGGATACTGGAAGCACACCATTTTGCAATGGCAGACCCGTACAGAGCCACAACACACAACAAAGGCATAATGAATGCAATTAGCGCAATTGCACTTGCTTGTGGCCAAGATTGGAGAGCGATTGAGGCTGGGTGTCACGCCTGGGCATCTGTAGAAACAGGATCATATACATCGATGACAAGATGGGAAAGGAATGACGAAGGAAATCTAGTTGGTAGTATTGAAACACCGATGGCGGTAGGAATTGTTGGTGGTGCATCCAAGGTCCATCCTGCTGCACGGGCAAACCTCTCGATTCTAGGAGTAGAATCCGCACAAGAACTTGCAGGAATTATGGCTGCTGCAGGTATTGCTCAGAATTTAGGCGCAATGCGTGCTTTAGCAACAAGCGGAATACAAGCAGGCCACATGAAGTTGCATGCACGTAACATGGCAGTAAGCGCAGGCGCTGTAGGAGAAGAGGTAGAGCAAGTTGCAAGGATTGTAAACTCGCAATCTGGGCCGGTTACTCAACAATTGGTCAAAGATACTCTTGAGAAAGTCCGAAACGGATAATCATTCGTCTTCTGCGATGTCCAGAGTTGTTTGGACTCCACCTTCTGTATCAACTTCATCTCTGAGGGCCAACTTGCCTTCCATTCCATCAAGCATACCTGATGAGGTAACCATCTCTCTAAACCATGCTCGAACCTTCTTTCTGTCCGTATGAGGGCAACCAAACATCTCGGAGAAACGACGTGTTGTTGTCAATCTTCGAGTATTTCCATCCCTTCTTCGCCCGATTAGACCTGCTTGAGCTAATTCTCTAATATGGTCGTAGGCCCTCTGGCCGAGTAATTCGACTAATCGTGACTGAGGCATCGGCTGATGATATGCAATCAAAGCTGCAGCCTTCAGCAGTTTAGGAGGCAATTCAGACTTTGTCTCCTTTGGAAGATGGTCTGCTATCCCAGGCTTCACCTCCATTGCCCATTTACCCCCAATCTCAACGATTTGTAAGCCTCCACCTCTGCGTCTTTTGATAGTTGATTGCAAATTATTCATTGATTCGAGGATCTCATCATCCTCGTAACCTAAATTCTCAGATAACTCTTGAACGCTTAGCGAGCGCCCCGCGCTAAACAAGGTTGCTTCTAGTAATGTTTCCAAAGGGATTTCAGACATGTAAACAACTCCTCACTCAACTAACCAGTCTTCTGGATTCTCTGAATCCGACTCTGCAGCAATCTTTGCCATTTCCTCTTCTTTGAGTCTTTCTTTCTCAGCTTCGAGTGCTGCTTGAGCCCTCTCTGCCAATCTTGCTGCATGGCGCATAGACTCAGTTTCAGCCTCTTTCATAGACTCGTAATCATCGGCGATTAACTTCTCGCCCAATTCTGTAGCTTCTTCAAATGTTGCAGCATTAGGCCACCTATCTTCCAACATAATCGGGTCTTCAGGACCTTCTTGGCTAATCCAAGCATAACCACGATGGGTCAAAAATAGGCCTGAAACAAATGATGTGATCTTCGATTCAACAGCATAACCTTCTGGAATTTCACCGAATGTTTGTAGCAATATCTTTTCTAATTCAGTTGTAACCTCTGAGACTGGAACAATTGATTCTCCTCTAGCAGAAGTGACCGCACGCATAGCAGTCCAACATCTTCTGATATCGCCTTCCATGTCCTCGTTATGCATCCTAGAACCGACATTATCGAGCATATTCTTCAATTCTTCTGCGTGCGCCTTGCGATTCTCTTCCTTTGCTTTGAGGATTTCAGCCTCATCGCATGCGTCTTTCAATGCTGAAAGTAACTCCCCAAGAGTAGATGGGCGACCCTCGTCACGTCGCATTCTCTCACCGAAGAAACCCGGGAGATGATTGTCTGCGATACCTTCCAGTACAGTAGTTGTGAAGATGAACTCCTCGTCATCATACTCTGACTCCCATCCGAAATCGATGAAATCCTCTTCATCATCCACATCGAGTGCGATTACTCTGTCAAATAGAGTTGAAGCCTGTTGAGTCAATACTTCCCAGGACATTCTGATTAATCGGCCGCATGCTGGTAAATCTAGTCCAGAGGCTTCTTTCCTGACCCGTTGAGTGAATAATTTCAGAAATGCTGACAGATCAATATTCCAAGGGTCCATGCCTTCTTCCTTTACGAGGGAAAGAACAAGTGCGACAGACCTATCGAAAGGATCGCTCAACACTTGGTGTTCCGCGCTCTCTTCCTGAGCGATTCGCATAATTCTGTCAGCATAGCGTTCTGCTTCACTTACATCCTCGTCTTGACTCATCAGTTGATCAAGAATATCTTGACGCAAAAACCAATCGTCAAGGGCTGATTGTTGCAAAATCAAACCTCCTTTTCTGATTCTGTTTCAATTTCGGTTTCTTCTTCATCATGAGCGAGTAATTCAGATACTATTTTCTGCCTCTCCTCAATTTCTTCCGACATGTCTTCTGCCCTTTCAGACAGGGCTAGGAAGCCTGTTGGCTCCGTCTCTGACTCCTCTGACTCCATGTGTTTCAGCAAACCGCCAAGGCTCTTAGGAGCCGGTAGGGCATCGGGAACCTCAGGCATTTCTTCAGCGATAACTCTAGCTTCTTCAATTCTTGAGTGGTTCTTTTCAGCAGCGTTGCTGGCTTCCTTTTCAGCTTCTGCACCTAATTCAATCGCTCTTTCTCTATCGAAGTCAACAATTCTTCGAGAACATCCATCTCCACCATGTGTTATTCCAATGTGGTGGTCTGCAAGTTCAAGAGAAACCTTGCGCAGTGTTACCATAATGAACTGTGCCGCTTCACTTCTGTTCCTACATTCTGTAGCGATTAGTTTTGAGTTTGGAACGTCGAGGTTCTGGTCGACTTCATCAAAGTAGTAGAATGGGCTTGGATCGTGGTCCTGTATTGCGAAAATAAGGGAAAGTGAAGCCATTGATTTTTCGCCACCCGATAGTCCTTGAAGTCTAGATTTGTTCGACTTGCCCCTCGGCTGAGCCCACATGTCTAATCCTCCCTTGAATGGCTCGTCTGGATTCTCTAGGAATAGTTCACCACGACCGCCATTGGAAAGACGGTTGTATACGATTTTGAAATTCTCATTAACTTCTTTCAAAGTGGACAGGAGGCGAGTCTTTCTTTGACTCTCCAACTTATCTGTGATATCGATAAGTTGCTTTCTCCTCTGTTGTAGAGTCTTGAAATCATCTTTCATCTCATCTAGTCGTGCCTTACAAGCATCGTATTGCTCGATTGCTAGCATATTGAAGTCGCCAAACTTGTCAAGTTTTCTTCGCAATGTATTGACGGCTTTTTGTGCATCTCCAACGTTTGGTAAGTCTGCATCTTCTTCTGCAACAGGTATCGATTCTGCAGCCATTTCGATCAATAGGTCGGCTAGGCTTTGTTCCCTTACTGCCAGGCTGTTTGCGATGTCTTCTGCCATAGAACGGCAATTAATTGCAGAGGTCGCCTTTTGGTTTGCATTAGCTTTGACTTCCGCTCTTTCTTCGACCAATTCTTTTCTTTCATTGTCGAGTTCTTCATGCTCTTCGAGTAGTGATGCACGCTCTTCTTCCTTTTCTTTTAGAAGAATAGTTGCTTCTTCTATAGAGGATTTCCAACCTCTGACAGATTTCTCTCTACCAGCCATATCTGCTTGAATTTCATCTGCCCTAGATGTCAAAGAATCAAGTCTGTCGGCGAGCAGATCGCCCTTCTCTTGGCCACTGTCAAGTGTGACTTGAGCCAAGTTAGCGGCTCCTTCTGCCTCCATTCGCATCGATTGAGCTTCCAGCAATCTTTGCCTGATTCCATCTGGGCTAGCATTACTGACGTCAGTTTCGGCTTTTTCTCTGTCAGACTCTGCCTGAAGCAACTTTGACTTTGCATTTTCAAGCATCTGTACCTTTCCGACATGGTCCGATTCGAGGTTTGAAAGCCTTCTCTGTAATTCGCTAGCAGCGCCTTTTGCCTTGGTCAATTCTTTGGATGCAATATCGATTTCAGCCTTCAGCGTCCCTAATTTAATCGAACGGTCATCCTCTGCTAAGGAGTTGATCTTGCCACGGATTTCGTTTTGCTTTGTCCTTGCTTGATTCAATGCTGATGAAACCGTTTCGGCCATTACAGACAAGCGTTGTACCTCACCAACAAGTGTCTCAACCTCGCTTGCACCGTGAATCTTACCGCCGAAGCCAGTCTTCATTCTCTGCTTACTTCCACCAACCATAGCACCGCCAGGTTCGGTAATTTCGCCACCTAGAGTAACAAGCCTTACTCCACCCATAAGTCTGCGAGCAGTTCCGATGTTGTCAACAACTAGAGTATTCCTTAATGCATAGGCGACAGCAGTTGCAATCCTTGGATCATAATCCAGCAACTCATGTGCAAAGCCGAGCACTCCCGGCTTGTTTGCGGACATGGCTGCCTTTCCAGAAGGGCGATTGGCTTGCATTTTGTTGAGTGGAAGGAAGGTAGCCCTGCCAAGGCGCTTGCTTTTCAGAAGGGCCATTGCTTCAGCAGCCATTTGGTCGTTTTCAACGACTACGGAATTCATTCCACCGCCTACTGCAGTTGCTAAAGCATCTGCGTGAGCAGGGTCTTTTGGAGCACATAGTTCAGAGATTGTCCCAATGATCCCTCTTAGTTCACCTCTATCTCTTGCTGCCATAACTGCCGCAGCACCTGGAGCCATTCCATTGCTTCCAGATCGCTTATCTAATTCAGTGCGAGCTGCAGAGAGTTTTCTCTCGGCCTCCTGGAGGCGGGTGTTGACAGCTGTTGCATTCTCAATGAGTTTCTTTTCTGCCGATTGTGCCTTGCGTAAATCCTCTGCTAATGCGGTTCTATCAGTATCTGGATCTGATTCTCCAAGTTCCTCAACCTGCAACTGCAAGTCATCATATGCAAGTCTTGCATCTTCAACTGATTCTTCAGCCGCTGATAATTGTTCAGCGACTAGGTCTGCTTGGTTTGCAACCTTTTCAACATCGATTTTTGCTAAGTTGACAGATTCTCTGCACGATTCAAGACGGGAATTTGCTTCTAGTAGCGCTGTTGAAAGCGCTGCATTTGCAGCACCTGAATTCTCGAGTGACTCACGAATTTCTTTTTCGATAGCTTCGGTTTCTGCAAATGCCCTCTTACTAGTTGTCAGTGCTTCTTTTGCTGCGATTAGGCTCGATTCGTGTTCGGCAAGGTCAGCCTTTGCCGCTGTAATCATCTCCTCGAGTTCTTCGAGTTGCTCCTTCGCTTCAATATCAGCCGACTCAGCTTCTTCTATGTGGTCATGCTTCAAAGCGAGAGATACCTGTAATTCTCCTATTTGCTTGTTGAGTCCACTCTTATCCCCGCCCATAGCCTCAGAGATTTGTGCTTGAAGTTCCCCTATTCTGTCATCGAGTTCAAGAAGTACGATTTCTGCAGCTTTTACTTGCGATTCTAGATTTACTGCCTCGCCAAGGTATCGGTTTCTTTCATCTGCATGATGTGATATCTCAGCCTTTGCGGTATGATGGCGAGATTGTTGTAGAATAACATGGGCTGCATCAAACTCTTCCTTCGTCTCTCTAGCCCTCTCTGCTACCGCCTTCTCCTTCTCCAATTTCTTCAATTGGTCTTTTTGCTCGGATTCAACTAGTGAAATTCTCTCGATGTAATCTTCAACTTGGCCTTTCTGGCGCTCTGCTTTACGTATTTCATCGTCATATGATGTGACTCCTGCAACTGAATCCAAAACTTTCCTGCGCTCCATCGAAGTCATGCTAGACAGTCTTGTGACATCCCCTTGTAGAACGATGTTGTATCCATCTGGCCTCGCATTTGCTTGCCCTAGGATTCGGTGGAATGCTTTCTGATTACTTTCCTCCCCGTTCAAAAGATAAGTAGAAACTGTATTATCCGATTTGGTTAGCCTTACTTCCCTAGTCATTCTAACCTCGTCCGAATCGAGAGGGAGCCTTCTTCTACCGTTTGTTAGAGTAGGGTTAGCGAAAACCAAAGTGACTTTGGCATTTCTTGCAGGGCGATTGGATTTTCCACCATTGAAAATTAGATCTTTTGAATTTTGAGCACGCAGTACCTTTGCTGAACGTGCTCCTAACACAAATTGTATTGCATCCCCACAATTGGATTTACCAGAACCATTCGGCCCAGTAATTGCTGTAAAACCACGGTCGAATGGAATTACTGCTTCTCCCTTGAAGGATTTAAAATTCTCAACTTCGAGTGATTTTAGAAACATCCCTTTCCCTCATAATCAAGGTACTGAAACCTTGACGTTAAATCACAAAGGAGACGAGGGGGGTTTTGAAGGTTACGAGTCTCGCGCTCGCGAGAGCCCCATTCTTGTATAGTGTAAAAATAGCCGTAGTGGCGCATTCAGGAGAAAACTCCACTGTAGGAACAACCAGCACATCCCTCTCCATTACACAAGTGACATGTTCGCCCTGCAGTCATTGCAAAACTATCTCGCATTCCACCCTCGAAGGCATCTTCGTAAACAGCCAATCCTTGATGCCCCCACAATTCACCAACAGTCTTGTATTTCGCAATACCTTTGCTCTTTCCTGCCTTGGAAAGAGAACCCAAGTTACCGCCCTGTTTGTACGCAAGGTCCAATTCTTGATGAGAATAATTTCTATCTTTTTTCCTCTTCTTCTCTTTCTCAAAATGAATTTTGTACTTTGGACCTCGAATTAGGAAAATACCTGCGGCAAACAGGCCGATTTGGACTGCTATACCCGGTGCAGGGAAAGGCAACAGGGAAGCGAGGTCTTCAGACGAGGTGCCAGGTAATTTGTCGAACCTGTCAGCAAGAGCAATTCCACAAAAAATTACACCGGATACAATCGCCATCTTTCGTATGCGGATTGCCCAACGTCCTTTTCTAGGCCACCTCATGAACGATGCCAAAAAGATGAGTATTCCTTCACCAAGAAGGAGGAGGTCTGGAGCATCCCAAACACCAGGATTAGTGACACATGCATTTGCCTCGCCTGCGTCCAAATCTTTCTGAATATCATCTGCATTACAACCAGGGTCTGCCGCCCTTGCCAAAATCAATTTTTGAGGCGGGTCGAGATTCATCAACGCCCCGAGTTCGACATTTGCGACTGAAATAGAAATCAGAACCAAGCCGACCAATGCAGCCAACTTCTTCTTCAGTCCCATGTTGATAGGCTAGAAGACAAGTGCCTTATTGATGTCGCACATATCTATGGGTCACATTTGAATGTGTAAGGCTACACGGCGGGTCGAAGACAATGTCTCGCATCGTGGTCATCGGTAGCGGCATAGCGGGGCTATTTGCTGCACTACGCTTGGATGAAGCTGGCCATGATGTTGTCATCATTACCAAGCAAAGGCCAAAAGATTCCTCCACCAATTGGGCACAAGGTGGAATCGCCGGTATTCTTGACAAAACAGATGGAGAAGGAAAGGATGCTCATATTTCGGATACTTTAGCAGCAGGCGATGGTCTGTGCGACGAAACTGTCGTTCGGTTGGTTGTTGAAGAAGCCGGTGATAGAATTAGAGACCTTCTAAAGGCGGGAGTACAATTTGAAAAAGATGGCGAGGAATTCCATTTTGTAAAAGAGGGAGGGCATACTGCTCGCAGAATATTACACGCAAAGGATGCCACTGGGGCCGAAATTGAGAGGGCTCTAACAGAAGCGGTTTCAAAGAGTGATAAAATTACCATGAGACCTCATACATTAGGAGTCGATCTAATCCAAAGACAGCATGGAGATCCTAGTAAAGGAATTAAGGGGATTTGGTGCCTTTGCCTTGATAGTGGTGAAATGGAAGCGATATCTGCTGATGCAGTATTGATTGCTACTGGAGGATGTGGCCAACTATGGGAGAGAACCACGAACCCATCTGTTGCTACTGGAGACGGGTTAGCGATGGCGCTTAGAGCAGGTGCAGCAAGTAAGGACATGGCATTCTTTCAATTCCACCCAACAGCTCTAATGGGTAATAACAAGAAGCCATTTTTGATTACTGAAGCACTCAGGGGAGAGGGTGGAGTTCTATTAGATTCAAAGGGACTTAAAAAATACAGAAACAGTAACTTGCAGCCCCAAGAGTTGTCCTTTACTCTTGAATTCTCAAAGGATGGTAGCCTTGCAACTAGAGATGTTGTAGCGAGAGCATGCGATCAGAAGATGAAGATTACAGGCGAAGATAATGTCTGGCTAGTCACTGACCACCTGGACACACAAATCCTACACGACCACTTTCCTACCATTGAAGGAAGATTGAATAAAATTGGACTATCACTAGGTCGAGACCCATTGCCAGTGGCCCCCGCAGCGCATTACATGGTCGGTGGACTGAAAGTAGACATCGATGGGAGAGTACTGATGGAAAATGGAGAAGCAATGCCAGGATTATACGGAATTGGAGAAGTTGCCTGCACTGGAATGCATGGAGCAAACAGGCTAGCGTCAAATAGCCTACTTGAAGCCGTAGTTTTTGCAAATAAGGCGTCTGAACACTTCATCAATAATCCAATTGATGATATTGAAGACGTTCCTGAATGGCGTGCAGAGGGAATGCTAGAATTAGAGGAGCATGCGCCACTAATTCGAGACCTAGAAACTCTAAGAAAAACCATGACTGATGACGTGGGAATCGTTAGGAGTTTTAGCAGACTTGAGAGAGCAAATAGGATGCTGAATCTGCTTTCTGGCGAAGTAGATTTGATTTGGCGAAAAAGTCTTCCAACCCGTGAACTGGTAGAATTGAGAAACCTCATTCTGGTTGCCAATCTGATCACTGATGATGCATTGTCGAGAGACGAAAATAGAGGATTGCATTGGAACAAAGACCTCATCTGAGGGCCTTGATTTGTGAAAGGAGCATTGAATTTAGAGGAGTTGGAACTCCCAAACTTTCACCTCGTGAAACAACCTGCCCACACAGTGCGTCGATTTCTGTCTCTCTTCCCGCTTTGACATCCGCCAGCATCGAACACTCATTTTCCGCAGTGGAGTGTAAAACAGAGTGTAAATCTTGAATCAATTCTTGGTCTTCAGGGAGATTTATGCCTAGATTTCTCGCAACTCCTGCTGCCTCCAACATAGTAGATTCAGATTGCGATAACAAAGGTTCGCTACTTAATTCGCCGTTCTTAACACCACATATCGCTGCAATCGGATTAATTGCGACATTAATTAGCAACTTTCTCCAAATTATTGATGACACATCTTCATTGTATTCGGCATTTAGGGATTGAAGCGATTGTGCAAAGTGCTCTCCTTTAGGACCACCCAAGCGCAGGTTGCCCTTTCCGACCCATTCGATCTCTCCCGGAGCTAGTCTCTTTACTGCATTTGTTGTAACACCAACCGCAGAATTTTCGAATACATATTGCTGGAGAATTTCATGATTACCAAGACCGTTCTGGAGGGATAATACCGGGCCATCGGTTAGCATAACTGCGATTTCAGATAGCCTTGCTGTATCTTTTGTCTTGCAAGTGATAATTGCTTGATCGAATGATTTCTTCAAAGCATCGTGTATTCCTGCTTCATCTAGGCTTACAGTCCATTCATCTGGATTGATTTGAGCATCCCATTGTCCAGTGATTTTCAGGCCCCGAATTGCCAAAGTGGCTCCGTGCTCACCTCGAGCATGAACTAGAACATCATGACCATCCCTAACCAATTTTGCAGCGATTAAACACCCGATAGAACCGGCGCCCAGGACTGCAATTCGCATATTTACTCCTCATGATTTACGAGATGGAGAATTACATCTCCATCATCCAATTCTAACCAAGAGTATGAATGTCCAGTTAAAGGAGCAGTAGCACTTACGGATGTGCTTTGTCCTGATTCTAGGATAATATCTGTAGAAACATCCCACTGTGGCCCATCTCCATCAAACTCAATCAACAACGGAACATCATAAGACATAGGATTCTCGATAAGAAGTAGATTATCGCTAAACTCAACTGTGCCTATCCAGTGTTGGGTTCTGTTCTCCTCTGCGCCAATAATTAGCGTTGGACCTTGGGAAACAGTGTATATCGTTGGGTTGTAAACCGATTCGCAATCTGTGATGTTTGAACCCTCTTCGGCATACAACACGATTGAATCATTTGATTGTTCCAATCGATTTAGTGCGACTGGCATAATTGACATATTCCAGACCCTCGTTCCATTGTCGGAGAAAAGTGGGGGTGATGGATTGCCAAAATCTAAGCAGTTTCCTTCGTGATTTAATGCAAGAACCGATTGACTGAACAAGAGCTCATCCTCATTTAGCAAAACACCTTCATTGGAAATTGCAATTTCATTTTGGCGATGATAACCAGACTTGAAGGTAGCGTTATCGATCGAGAATTCCATATCTGAAACCCATGCCATATCATCGCCTGAAAGTGATTGAAGACAAATTTGGTTTTCATCGGATAGCGTAATGTTTCCTTCTTGGTTCAAGTTATCCCAAGTCGCAACATTGGTATTCGCAGATACATTCAATATCTCTAATTTTGACTTGATGCTAATACAGGTTTCAGGGTCATCTAAATCACCATTGAATTCCCACAAACCAATTGGGTATACTGAAAGGTCTGGACTTACACTACTTGTGATGATATCTTTGCCAACCAGCCAAGAAACTTCCATCGTTGATGTATTCCAAGATTCCATCCACTGAAGGCTAAATTCAACGTTTATCTTGTCTAATGGATCAATTGTTCCAGAGCAGGTATTTTCCGAAATTAACTCCCCTGACTTACAATCCAATTCTGATAAACTAGAGGAACCATAGAGGCCTCCCAAATACGTAATTTCCCAATCTTGTACAATGAGTGAGGGGTTGCTTACTGTAATTGATTGATTAAACCAACCCTCTTCGATTGAAAGTTTGTCATCACCGACTTCCCATGTGATTTCATCATCCCAGTAGTTGTCTTCATAGAATGGAATTTGGGAGGGTAAAGCCAGCATAAATGACATGAACAAAATAACTCCCAATCTCCTGTGGTCAATCTCAGGAAGACCTTTGAAATCATCAAGTACAATTGGCAATCTAGGATCACTGCCTTTAGTTATCAATAATGATGCTGTCAGTGCAACGATTGGAACCCAAATGTTCCACCCAGCAAAGGCACCGAATAGGAAAGCGAACAATAGTACAACCAGCAATAGCATAACTTGTGTCGAACCTGAACGTGCTTCTGGTATTCCCATCCTTGCGATTAGTATTCTGCCGCCTGGGAATGTTGGAATTGGAAGAAGAGATACCCAACCAAGGAAAGTAAGAGTCATTCCCACTCTTGTAAGTGGGTGAGCCCATGAAGTTTTGAGCAGTAGAGCGGTTTCACCCTCCATACTCAACCCAATTAGCTGAATAATTAGAGGCAATTCAACGGCTAGAGGAGTTGACAATAGAGGTACGATATCAGGAGTCAAATTTAGTCCAATTAGAATGAATGACATACCAGTTAGAATCATCACCAGCGGTGCTGAAAGTGCAGTCACGCCAAGAGAAGACCTATCCGGCCATAACCTAGCATCGCTTCTGGGAAGAGATGCAAAACCAAGAATTCCAAATGGCCACCAAATCATAGCAGGACCAGGGATTGGGAAAAGATGTGGAAGATGAACACCTTTCTGTGCTGCGATTTTCTTTTGCACAAATGATGCGACAATCAATGCAGAAAATAGAGGAAGAGTGTATCCAATGAAAGCGTCTAATGTAACATTTGAGACAAACCAGCCATCTTTTGGCCTTGCACCATCCATCCACATTTCACCTGCTAACAGAGTTGTCAACATAGATAGAATCCACATCGAAGCTACGAATCTTGGGGATGGCCACTGTCTTGTCGGGTCTGGAATTAGTTGGAGAATCCACGGGTCGTCTGGGTACAACCTTGCACTGTAACCAAGTTTGCTGAGATGTACGTTGATTTCAAGGAGTGCATCATGCATGTTTTCATCTTGCTTCTCTGCGACTAGATAAGTAGGCACTCTCCCTCCAATATCTTCGAGAACGTGGCAATGTCTTGAGAGGATTTTGCCCATTAATTCACGTGTACTCCAAGAATCCTTGTGAGCGTGAATCAATTCTTCATCAGACATAGGCCAATCCTCCCAACGTTGGTTGGGGCACATCCGTCCTCAATGAATGAATCGGGTGCAAATCACTTATTCTTGAATCGCTTAAGACGGAATGTTTCTTCCCTTTCCATCTCTTCAAGTCTTAGTTGAATGAATACTCTTGCTTCTTCTAATTCAGGAATTACCTTGAACTCGAGAGCGTTTACACGTCGCTTTGTTGCTTCAATTTCAGCAAGCAATCTCTTCAGAGTTGCTTCCATTTCAGCAGCCTTGACCATTCTTTCAATTAGATTACCAAATGAATCAGCAGCTTCATCGATGTATGGTGATGAACCAGCGAAACCGATGGAACGCTCACCGAATGCTTGCTTCAGATTTGTTCCTGAAACAGATGGTACTACGACACCCATGATGTTTCTTCGCTCAACTTCAACTTCAGGAGAAGCAGAGTTTGCGATTGCTGCTGAGCGGACCTTTAGACCTCCTTCAATGGAGTTTGCCAAATCTATGCGAGATTTTGCAAGAACGTAAGCCTCTGTTAACTCTCTTTTCGCTTTGATCATGTCTGAAAGAAGAGTTCTGAATTCGTGGAACAAACCATCTCTCTTCATCTTGAGAAGTTTGTATCCATTCTTAGTCTGCTTGATACGACGCTTGAGGTTAATCAGTTCGCTGCGTGTTGGTTTAATGTCCAATGCCATTTGATTTCACCTCCATTTAATTCTCGTCTGAGAGTTTCACTCCCTGTTGTCAGGGTGGTACTTCTCAATCCACTTTTGGTCCAGACGGACTAGGTACTTGGTGTCGATATCCGACATCAAAGTCCAACATAGGTCAAGAGTTTCATCGATAGAACGGTCTTCGTCACGTGATTGGCGCAGGAACTTGTCTTCGAAGACACCTGAGAAGTCTAGCAGTTGCTTGTCACGCTCGTTTAGTGCGTCTTCACCGACAATCGCAACAAGACCACGTAGTTCACGACCTTGAGCGTATGCTGCATACATCTGGTCGGATACTGACTTGTGGTCTTCACGGGTTGTCTTTGCACCGATACATGAACCCATCAATCTAGATAGTGATGGAAGTACGTTGATCGGCGGGTAGATACCAGCTTGGTGTAATTCACGAGAGATAACAATCTGTCC
>DAYA01000081.1 GCA_002506705.1 Euryarchaeota archaeon UBA550 | reverse complement strand
TGTGCCATGATTAGGCGGGAATGTTGCGCCTTCATCAATCCATCTTTTACCTAATCAACAAAAAAATCCAGAAGGCAGAGCACAAACCAAGCATTAGCGTTGTCCATTTTAGATGTGCTAATGCATGCGCTGGGAGTGAGTTTTCTGCGTCAATTAATTTTCGTGATTCCTTTTCTGATGCCTCTCTTTGGCCTACTGACCAAGCGCTTGCTGCAACTCCGCCTGTCACTATTGCCATAACTGCAAAGAGAATAGTTGTAGACACGGTTGCGAATCCTTGATTGTAAACGTCAAGTTTTGCTGGCCCTAGTAGTACTGCCAATGCCGGCATAATTGGAAGATAGTATGAGAAAAAGATGCTAACTGCGCTGTGTTTGTTAGGCTCTTGGTCGGTTGAAGTATTCTCATGCCTCCAGACAAAGTGCCAACCCGCCCAGTCAGCAAAAATAGTCATCACGCTGGCTGAAAAGGTCAGCAATAGTGATGCGGGCATGCCCGGTCAAAGGGGTCGTGTATTCAAGAGATTGCCGGAAAGAGAACTTTCATCGTCGGCGTTTCTTAGATTTCCTTCCTCGCTTTGAGTACTCCCAAGCTTTGGATTCACGTGCTCTACGCTCAAGTGTCTCGTAGTGGTCTTCAACAGGAACGTGGACGTCGTCAGGCATTTCTGCAAAGGAGGATACTGAAAGTTTCATTCCGCCTAATTCATCTTGTAAGTCTCGGATGTTTTCCCCTCCCTTCCCAATAAGGGTTGCAACTACACCTTTCGGGGCGTAAATTTCAGCAGAATTAGAACCGGTTATCTTGACACCGCAAGAAACGCCAACCCAATCTCTAATCTTCTTGATTAGTTGGTCTCTGGCAAGGGCTGCCATTGGGGAAATTCCATTTCCAGACCTTGTTCCATCTACTGGAACGACGGCTATTTCAGAACCAAATGCGAACATTTCGTGTGTGATTTTCCCACTAGGGAATTCGACCACTTCGATAACCGGCCGGGCAAGTTCTTCCTGCATGCCACTAGGCGGCTTTACCGTCATCCTGAGTTCCAAAACTTGCTGGATTTGCCCAGCCTCTACGTGGAGAATTGTGTCTAATACCTGGCTAACTAGACCCAATTCCACCTTACCGATTAGTCTCTGAATTGCCTCCAGTGCAGAATTTGCGTGCGTCACTCCGAGTAGGCCGACTCCAGCAAGCCTAACGTCCGCGAATATTTCGAAATCCCTAGCCCTTCTAACCTCATCAAAAATCACGAAGTCGGGGCGGACTAGGAAGATTATCTCCGCAGTTTTCTCCAAATCTCCTTCCAATGGAGCATACTGAGTGATTCTGTTTGCAAGTTGCAAATCTCTTGGCGCCTCCATGGTTTTGACCATAGCGCCAACGTCTTCATCCAGATACTCGGCAATTGCTTGGGCAAGCGTTGTTTTTCCTGAACCCGGGCGGCCGCAAATGAAGACTCCTCTGTGATGGTCAGATAATCTTGAAATTAACTTTGGATCTATCTCATAATCGCCTAAGGATAGTTTTGCCACGGGGCGTACAATCGTTATCTCTCTTGCATCTGCAAAGGGAGGCCATGCACAAGAAATTCTCAAATCACCCAGTTGAACGACCTGGCATCCCTTGCGGTCGATTTCAAGAAAACAATCTGAACGATCACGATTTTCATCAACCAGTGTTAGAATCTCTTCTTGGAGGGATTCCAGGCGCAATGTGTCCCAACCGCCATCGTCAGCCCCTTCCACATCTGCAAGTCTGAGATTGCCTATTCCTCCAGCCTTTGTTCTGGGAGGGCAGTCTGCCTTCAAGAACAAAGTGTGAACGTCATCTTCTAACAAGTTCTCAAGAATCTCGGGAAGATCTGGATGACTAGAGAAGGTCGCCATGCGCACAGGTGTGCGTGCGAAGTCCTTGACCCTTCGCTATCAAACTCTAGCGGGCTCTAGTGAATAGTAAGTCCACCACAAGTATCCAGTGGTTAGTGCGCAAATGACGATTCCGGGTCCGACAGGCATACCGATGGCTGTTCCTAAGACAACCAGAATCCAAGTACAGACAATGAAGGATACGATGGACAGAATTCTTGCTCTATCCATACCAAGAGTTAACTTCAGTTCATCCCATCGAATTGCTGACCAAACTAGCACGAAACCTAGGATGTACACGCTTGTGAAAATCATAGCGTAGAACATAGAATCTGTGACGTAGTAATTGAACAGAACCCCACCAATTGATGTGGTCCATAATTTTTTGATTGGGTCATCAAATCTTGTCAGCAAGAACAACGCTGAAGCAAAGCCTACAATCAAGAAAAGAGGGTTCGAAGATGCAAAAGAATCGATAACGCCCGAAAGCTCTGGCAGAGGCTCTAGAACGAATAGCGGTTCGGAATCTTCGGGTGATGCTGCGCCGGCCATGATGTGGGCGAGACGGATTGGATTCTTCAATGTGGCCGTGAAATTGATAATTTCTGCATCGCTCTTTCAGTCCACCTTACCCCTCTTAGTGCAGATCCATAATCGGGTACTGGCGTCCATGTTTTACCTGAATTAAAATTGTCAATATTGGAAATCATGTGCAATAATTCTGCTTCTAGTGGTGAGATGTTTGTTGCACAATCTACCTCTGTTTCAATCCCGTCGGAAATGACCACAGCCTTGTCGTGTATATCCAAATCAAATCTCAATGTAGCACTCGAGCCTACAATTGTAACCGACCGGCGCTCCTTGCTCGCATTCCAGGCTACGTCAATTAGTGCTTCAATCCCATGTGGGAATTCCAATGCTACTCTCGCTTCAATTTCATCGCCCTCTGTGTTTACGGCGCTAGGCTCGGATTCGCTCATCAAGTGACACATCAAATCAATTGCATGAACTCCAAGTGATTCAATCACGTTCCCATTTTCTGGAGCGGAACGCTCTGTCCTTCTCACGAATCTCAAGGACTGTAACCTGCCTAATTCTCCATTATTGATCATCTGGTTTGCTAGAGCCACCGCTGGATGGAAGCGTAGCAGTAATCCGACACCGAGAATTCTCCCATTTTCACGAGCAGATGCAATTACTTGCGCAGCCTCAGATTCGCAACAACCTAACGGCTTTTCAACAAGAACGTGGTAACCGTTTGAAATCAATTTTTGAGATTGTTCCGAGTGTAAATCTGATGGGGTTGCAACCACAACAAAGTCTGCTTCTACGCCATCCATTGATGATCTTGTTTCATCGGCTAATGTCGCTAAATCTCTAGCTTGCTTTGAAATATCAACCACGGTAATGTGGTCCACAAGCCCTTTGTCTCTTAGATTTACAAGAACTTTGAGATGATTCTTTCCCCAGCGGCCACATCCGAGCAGAGCGACCTTGAGCATGAGAAAAACCCCTAATTTCACTCTTCAGAGGAATCCTCTGCTTCAACTTCTTCGCTTACAGTTTTTGGCTCAGTTGGCTCGACTGTGACCAACTGAACGCTGTCTACTTCTTCCAGTGAATCAAGATGTGTTACTGTAACGCCAGCATGGGAGATTGCGTAGATGTAATCGCCCATGAAAATCGACCTTCGTATATTGTAGGAACTCCACCAATAGTTATCCTCGGTTTCATAGAATTTAGAGTGGTTGACTTCTCCATGAATTTGCATTTCATCCTCGGAGATGTTTACAATTACCAATTTACTGACCCACTGGTAATCGTAGTGGTAGTGGCCATCCTCGTCGTAGTGGTAATCATAGCGATAAGTATTCATTGGAACTGCAAGCATGCCCTTTGGTTCCCAATATTGGAATGCTTTGTGTTCCCAAGTTGCTTCAGACCATGCCCAAGACCAGCCCTCATCGTCTGGGTTTTCAACAGGAGCAATGGAAAGGGTTTGGGTCTCTGTTGGGTCTGAAAAGTTTGAGACATCGAATAGAGAAAGTCGGGTATTACTCCAATCAAGACCGAGTCCTGTTTCTTCATCAGCGGGCCCGAGTCCTATCGATAAAATTGCATCATCTGATAGCGGATGGATGTATGTCGATACTCCAGGCACTTTCAGTTCCCCCATTATTGTTGGAGAAGTTGGATTAGAGAGGTCTATTGTCCAAAGTGGGTCGATGTTTTCGAAGGTAACGATATACGCTCTATCACCAACAAACCTAGCAGACCAAATGGTTTCATTGTAAGCGATTCCATCGATTCTTCCCATCTCCAAAAGGCTGGTTTTTCCAGACTCTACGTCCAATGCTAGTGCGAGGGTGATTACGTGATTTTCCATAGGCTCTGGATTGGACATCCACCAACGGCCCCATTGACCGGTAGTTGTAGCAACTCTGACTATTCCCTCGTATTCAGAAATTGAGAATTGGTCTAGAATTGTTCCATCGACTCTTCCTGAACCGGAGTACACTGTTTCGCCGGCTTCGCTAATGTCAAAAACGTGGATGTTAGTGGATTCCATCATGTCGTCATTACCCCAAAACCACCAAGTGTCCCAAGCATTTTCTGTGATGATCAGGGTATCCTGCGAAGCATAAACTAGCGGCCAATTTCCAACAATGTGGTCTGCTTCAAATTCTAAATCTTCAGAGATTAAGTCAATTGTGAAAATGCTGGTGTATCCGCTATTCATCGATTCTTGGGGTGCAGCGAAATCTGAGCAGTCTTCACCGCTCATGTGGTGTGTGATGATATCCTCTCCAATTCTCTCGTGTACTTGAGGAAGCAAATCTTCTAGAGTCAATTCTTGCATTAATTCTGAGTTGTGCTCCATCGCATCTTGTGCTGCAGCCTCTCGCATGTTTCTGCGCTCTTCTTCAGAATAATCTGCACTCCAGTAGTTGTCTGGGTAGGTTAACCAAGTTCGCAAATCTGGAATATTCATCCACGAATGTGTAACGGCTCTAACTGTGCCTGCAACTTCTCTCGCAGTCATGTAGTAGCCTTCGATGTATAACTCTCGGTCAACTTCTGGATTCGAAGAATCAGATACGTCGTACACGGTGAACTTGGTCAGCGAGTTAGTCCTCCAACCGTACCAGTCTCCACTCCAACCCATTGCATCTTGTAGTGGATCACTATCTGCAATATTCCAACTCGATACTGAGGATACGACGACGAGACTGTCGTTGTTTAGCATCATTGCAACTGGGCTTCCTTGTACCTCGGTAGTCGATGCATGCTCGATTTCACCAAATTCTGGAACATCCATTATGTGCAATACCCCGTCGTCTACGAAGAATATATTGTAACCGTTTGTCTTTACGAAATCGGCTTCATCTACTCCCTGTTCCTGATTATTTGTACCTGAATAATCAGTGCCTTCCTTTCTAGCCGTTGGCGGAGGTGATGATGTTGCAGAAGCGCCATCATCCATCGCCATCTCTGCTGAATCTTCCATCCAAATTCCCCCGCCCCAGTAGTACTGCTCTTCGACAGCTTGTAGTAGGCTGGTTCTTGCTTCCTCTTCTATGCTGATTTTGAGTGCAGTCTCCAATTCTAAGCAATCGGAATAGATTTCCAAGTCAGGAGATCCGATCGACCTCTTTGTGATATCGCCAAGGTCGATTTCAACCAATTCGTATTCATCTTTACCGTCATCGGCTAAGCCGATACATCCGGATGTCGCCATTAATGCAACTAGAAAAACAGCAAGTGCTGGACTTTTCATACGACTTCCCATAAACAACGCTGGCCCTACTGATATAATTTAACAATGGTAGGATGTATCGACAAATTACCCATGATAATATGAATGAGCAGTGGTCGTGCACAGGATGATGACGAGTTCAGGCATCAATCCTGTCAAGAAATGGGTTATGCGCCAATATTGGCGAATGCAGCAATCTCAATCAATCATTTCCCTGGGTTTACTTGGCTCAACTTTGACTCTGCTTTTGTGGGATTACGTAAGTTGGAGATTTTCTGACAAGTGCGATGAAGGATTTTGTTTCAGCGAATCGGTTCTAGGAATTCCTTCGACCTACGTGGGCCT
>DAYA01000084.1:442-11810 GCA_002506705.1 Euryarchaeota archaeon UBA550 | reverse complement strand
GGCTTTTCGGCGGTGCAGGGCAATTAGGGTAGTCTGGATATCCTTCCGGCCTTCGGAGCCGGAGACGTGGGTTCGAATCCTGCATTGCCCGCCAAAATTTCACTAATTCGGGCGTGAGACTCAAGTGCCTGCGCCCTGTGCGAGATTCATGGGCTGCAATCTTCGTGACCTTGCTAATGCAGAAGATACCACTATGGATGCTATGAAAGGCAAGAAGGTAGGAATAGACAGTTTCCTACTTGCATTCCAATTTCTAACTACTATTCGCGACCGCTCCCCTACTGGAGATGGTGGTCCGCTCCGAGCCGACAATGGCAAAGTTGTAGCGCACTTGATGGGTTTTCTGTCAAGAGCATCCCTGCTTCTCTCAAAAGGAGTTAAACCGGTTTTCATCTTTGATGGAAAACATCCAGAACTGAAGAAGGATGAGATGGATGCTAGAAGGGAACGCAGGGAGCAAGCTGAGGCCGATTGGAAGGCTGCGCTAGCGGTAGGAGATTTCGCAACCGCCCACAAATTAGCACAACGCTGTGTCAAATATACACCCGAAATGGTAGAAGAATCAATTGAGATGCTTACTTTGATGGGGATTCCTGCATTTAGAGCAGAGGCTGAAGGTGAGGCTCAAGCAGCGGTAATGGCAGCAAAAGGGCAGTTGGATGCTGTAGCAACTCAGGACTGGGACGCACTCCTGTACGGCGCGCCGACCGTCATCAGAAACTTCACTTCAGATGGGAGTAAAAGAATGGGAAGAATTGTGCGTGCTCAAAGAATCGAGTTAGAGCAAATCCTGGCCGATAATGAACTCAGTAGAGACCAACTAATCGATTTGGCAATAATGATTGGAACAGATTTCCATCCTGGAATCAAAGGAATCGGTCCGAAGACTGGACTCAAGTTGATTAAAGAACACGATACGATTGAAGCTGTATGTGCTGCAAAGGGTAAGGAGATTCCAGAGCGACTCGATGAAATCAGAGAGATTTTCAGAGACCACCCTGTTGTCGAGGTATCTGATGAACAATTGGAACAAGGTCAAGTCGATGTTGATGGTTTGAAGAAATTCTTAGTTGAGGATAGGCAATTTTCGCAAAAGAGATTTGACAATGCAATGGACTTACTTGAGGATGCAGGGCTTGTAAGAACTGGTGGCCAAACTTCACTTTTCTCTTTCTGAGATAAAACGTAGCGGGCTCGCTAATACAGACTCTCCATTCCATTCTGTAACTACTCCTCTAGCAATGCTTTGTGCATCTGCTATTGCTTCACTGATTTTGTTGATAGGAGAGGTCGGTATTCCTTCCAGTAAATCACATACCTGAGATTTGGTCATGTCAATCACCTTTGACTGAACCATATCGACGACTTCTTTTCGTGAATTCACCCGCAATTCATTTGTTGACCAGACGTTTTCGAACTCCAAATATTGTGATAATTTTTCGAATTGAGAATCTGAGCCGACTGCAATTACAACCCATCCATCAGTGGTTTGGAATGCTTGATATGGAACCAAATTTGGATGGCCAGAACCAAGGAGGCCCGGGTTTTGTCCGCTAGTAATCTGATTTTGACCTTGATTTGCCAAAGAGGCGATCGCGCAATCCCATAATGAGACGTCAATGTGAGAATTCTTCCCTGTTCTTTCGCGCTTGAACAATGCCGCAAGGATTGCGTTTCCAGCGTAAAGTCCTGTGATGATGTCAATCCAAGCAACACCAACCTTCACAGGCCCAGCACCCTCTTCTCCGGTGATACTCATTATGCCACTCATTGCCTGAAGAGCCAAGTCGTATCCCGGTTCTTGTGATCTGGGCCCTGTCTGTCCAAAACCAGTGATTGAACATAGAATCACATCGTTTGGAATTGGACCGATTAGGCGTTCTAGTTGCCCCGGTCTGAAATTTTCGATAACTACATCAGACTTAGAAATTAAATCTTGAATTGCTTGCTTATCCTTCTTGAGATCGTGGAAAATAATCTCCTTACCTCTATTGCATGAAAGATGGTAAGCAGCGGTTCCATCCTCTAAAAATGGCGGGCCCCAGCCGCGTGTATCATCTCCCCAAGGAGCCTCAACCTTCGTGACTTGGGCACCTAAATCTGCCAGCATTTGTGCACAGTATGGGCCTGCTAGAATCCTCGAGAGATCCAGCACTTTCACTCCCTCAAGCACATCGCTCACCTTCTCCACCCCATTTGTACAACTGGTATCCTTCACTAACTTTGTCTGAACCCTCGAAATCAACTTCTTCCCATTCTGATGAGATTGATGGCGTCAAATCATGGAAAACGAAAATCCATGTCACGTTGGATAATTGATTACACTCTAACAATTCCAATTGCCACCCTGAATCATTTGAGCGCCAGTGGCCGATGCTTTCTCCATCACTGTCGGGGTCCATTGAGAACTTGATTGAGTACAAACGATGCATTGCGAGGGGTGAGTCGGAGACGAATAGCAAATCCTCGTCATCTGTAATCTCATCACCCAAGTGTGAGCCTACATATTCAGAACCTGTTGTTCCTGTGGTTGAAAGCACCAGGATGTTGATTACAAGTAACGCAGAAACAAGCCCAACCACGATTTTGTTTTCTCCGCTCTCACTCGAAAGACCGACTGAGTCTGTTTTCAATAATCGGCTGAACCAAAGAGGTATGAGTAATAGTGAGAAATATCTTGGATTATTTCTGAAAGAATAAACAATGTCGAAAAAGCCCTTTTCCAGAGCTACTGCTTCAGTAACCCACAATGCTGCAACCCATCCAATCAGGCATGCTGCGACCATTTTTGAGCCACGCAATATTAAATCGGATTCGGAATTAGAAGGCGTATCGTCCTTTGAAATAATCAGCATTCCACAGATTACGAACAAAAAATAACCAATGAATGAGGATAAAAGTGCTGGCACAATATCTGGGTGAGAAAGTGAAACTTCGTTGCGGTACAGGATTACCAATTGTACGAATAATGCAATGAATGCAATATGGATTTGATTCATCTCCAATCTGCAAGAAACCAGCAAAACCGCAAACGCTGGAAGAATATACCATAGTGGCATTCCTTTGAATGACAATATCAAAACGCCACACAGGACTGGAATTGCCCACCAATAACTGAACTTCGAATCTCTGATTGCTCGAACAATCGAATAGACTGCTAGTGTGATTAAAATCAAGATTATTCCTTCCTGATAGAATCGGCCAGTAGCCCTAATCAATGGAGGATAAATCGATGCTAAAGCTGTCAGCCTGAGAGCCTGTTCGGAGTCAAACAGGTCGCGTGTCACAAGGAAAATTGTAGCCAGGCAGCCAAGCCCCCCAATTAGGCTCAATATGTGTAAAGAGGCCACTGAAGTGGAAAAAACCGTGAACCATATCTCTATTATTGAATGCCAAGCAAACCATTTGTCATCGGCTGGAACTTCTTTGGGGATTGAACTATCAGGGGAATCTGGCCTTAGTTCGCCCCACTCTAAGTGGGCTTCACCATCATCCATCCCATCGCTGACATAAGATGCGTGAACATGAGCATCCAAACCAAGCGGCATCACTAATGCAGCAAGAATATGCATCGCAATTCCAATCAGGAGAAGCGCCCGCCAGAACTTCTTCTCCATGGCACTCCTATGGTGAATTAGACTTGAGGCCTTTGGATTCATTCTATCATCAGAGGTGGTTTCCACAGTCCGTTTTTCCTAGCGTGGTCAAGAATATGCCAGTAAACTGTAACCTCTGCTTCATCTGGATATACGAAAGGACCTAACTCAGACCAAGCCTTTCTTGCATTCCAAGCCAGAAACGGAATAGAAAGAGCCGGGCCACATGTTGGTAGTGAATATCTGCACAACCAAGGGCGGCTAACTAGACCTGAATCTTTCAACGCCTTTTCTACCGCAGGCCAATCCTTCCAAGGCCCCGCCTTCTTTCTCACAAGCCATGACGGGTTTACACTGCTGTCGAGTTCAAACCCTGCCTTTGCAATGACTGGAGCCATCCACGGTGCAATATACCCTGCTGGTGCTCTGAACCAAGGCCTCCATGCATCCTTTGCAAAATCATGCAACTTGACATCCGCTTCAACTAGTGCCTTGAGAAGACCTTCGGGGTCTTCGGGATAAGCTGACCAACAGCGATGAGTCAGTCCATGGCATCCAACGGTAACCTGAGGATGAGCCTTGAGCAAATCTTGCAACCATTCCTTGAATGTAGGGTCGTCAAGTTGGTCAGCGATAACAAAAATCGTTAGAGATACTTGGGTTCTATCTAGCCAGTCACGAAAGTTTCCCATCGCCAATAGCATCTCTTCAGAAGTCCCTTCATGAATTACACCCTTTGATCTCGTAGGATGGCCTTGTGATTTGGGTGTATGACGGAGGTCGTCTGAATCGACGGTCAACCAAACTGGTTTCATCTAATCACCACGGTTTAATTGAATCAAATGAAGCACGTGTGGGATTGTTCGGTTGTCGATTTCGATTGGAATGAAACCCTCAATCGCCATACCTTTCCACTTTTGACAAATTGATTTGCAAGTCGCTAGCCCCGCTTCATTGTGAGGGTGAACTGTGATCTCGATGAGGGACTGCTCAGTTCTTTGTGTCTGCCAATCAAAGATTGCATCGACACAAGATTTTGCAATTCCCTTATTTCTCCAACTCTTCTTGACCCAGTAGCCTAGGTTGTATGCTGAGGCTGCTAATTGTAACTCATCACCCAATCCAATCATTCCAACAAATGAATTGTCTTCCATCGAATGAATCGCCCAAAAATGAATTGAATCTCCGTTGCGATGTAACTCCAAATCAATCATCAAATCTGCAATTTGGCTACGTGCCTTCTCTCCCTCCTTTAGCCAGGGGAGAGCCGCCTTTGCTGAATCAGGGTCTTCGAGGTATGCTTTCATCACCTCTGGGAGGATCCTTCGGTTGATTGGACGGAGGATAACTTGTTCATTTACCGCAAGTTCCGGCGTTTCCAACTTAATTCCCCCTATACGCCCAAATGAGCGGTAGCTGAAGCCACATGTTCATTTCCAGGCATAACAGCGTTAGCTTTTGCTAGCATTGATTTGACTTCATCAGTTCTATCCAATTGCTTCAAAACCATTCCAATGTGGTAGATTAAATCGACATTTTCGTTTGTTAGATGAGGACCAAGTGAATCTATTGTTGCCGATGCTTCATCCCTCTTTCCACTCTTGACCTGCTCCAGTGCGCTTACTACTTCTCTGTGGACCTGTCTAGCATCCCATGCTTCACCCGCAGGCCATGGCCAAATTCTGTTATCCAAATCAATGACTGGTGGGGCTGTTTCTTGTTCGTTTTCTGGAACATCGCTGCCAATTGCGCTTTCTTCAGATGGCGCGACTGGTTCAGGATTTTCTTCCTGAGATGTTTCTTCTGCAACTTCTGGCTGCGATTGTATCACAGTTGGGCCTACTTCTGCAGCAGGCACTGGAGCATCTACTGAAACAGTTTGCTCGACCGGAGCGGAGGTTAATGGAATGTCAGGAAGATTAGGCAAAACCGTAGCGGGTGTTGGCGGAGGCGCCTTTTTTACGGTGAGGTCAATCTTGTTTTCATACAAGTCATCAGGGGGTAGTGAAGGTAATTCGGAACCGCCAACATGACCTAGCAAATCGTCATCCATTTTAGGTGAGGTTGAGGGCGAAAATAAGGCTCCTTTACCTTGATGAATCGGTTCTGGAACTTCGTCGAACGGATCGGTTTTTGTGAATTCTAATTTTGGAACATCCTTAATCTCTTCACCAACATCTTCTGCGCTTACCTCGACAGGTTCGTGACTAACCGTGTCATGCATCTCAGGAGATGATGACTCCATAAATCCGATTTTCTCGGGTTCCTCCGCTTCAAAATTGGTTGCTTCGTATTGTTCGACTTCAAGTGGATCTTGGTCTAAGGTTAGAACTACGTCTAACGCCTCTCCTTCTTCCCATGAATCATCCTCATCTGACATTAGTTCGTCAAAGATTGAGTTGCTGACCTCTGTAGAAATTGGCTCGCCTTGGTCTCTTGGTGCCTTGTTTAACTCGTAATAGCACTGCGAACAAGTGGATGAACCTACCGTGTTGACGAACTCGCAGTATGGGCAAATCTCGCCCTCAACTTCTGCGGTCGACTTGCGTCTGAACATAGTTACCAACAAGGTCTCGGCTACTCATATTGTTGTTAAGTCTCACCTATTCTCGACCATCGACAAGATGCTATACCAGCGCCTATACGGTTTTGCTATGGCCGAGAGGGGTGGTGTGCGAAGAATGAACACACGACCTAGTGGAAACAAGACCTCTAAGGTCGCACACGAGGCAAAATGGAGAAAATCGCAAGACCACTTCGAGTGCTTCACAAACCTAATCGGAGTTGAACTCGATGACGAACTGAGCCAGGTTCAGGAGAGGTGGAAAAACTGGTCAAAGCAAAAGATGGTTACATCAGGATTAGCTTTGTTTGATTTGACAGGTAGAACTTCTGGAAGATTCTTCGGAGACCCAATTCTGGTATTCGAAGTAAGAGGAGGGGGGCCACTACCATTCCATCGCTTTGGCCATGGCGACATGGTAATTATCTCTAGGGCGAGACCTTGGGGTGAGAAAGTTATCGAAGGCGTTGTATTGGACAGAAATAATTCCAGAATTCGTGTTGTTGCCAAGGATAAACCGGGAGACTTAAGAAAAGGTGGGTGGCGATTAGACAAGGGTGCTAACAGAGTTGCTCACGATAGAATGCATGAGGCTCTAATTTCATTCCATTCAACTGAAGGAGACGGTGGCACTGTTCTCAGAGATTTATTGCTCTGTCAGCCTCATGATTTGGAGGCTTCAGCACAAAGGCCTCCTGAGATTCATGGTCAAAAAATCAGACCTGTTAATCTGAAAGGTATGCTGCTTGACGAGAGTCAAAAAGACGCTATTGAAACAGCAGTTAAACAAAGACTAACCATGATTCAAGGACCACCCGGCACTGGAAAAACACACACTGCCGTCCATCTAATGAAGGCGTTAATCGAAATGGGCAGAGGACCAATTCTAGCCTGTGCGGAATCTAACGTTGCAGTTGATAATTTACTGGAAGGCTTGCTTGAATTGGGCGTTAAGGCAGTTAGATTTGGTAGACCTGTGAAGGTTAGAGAAAACTTGCGAGAAGCAACACTGGATGCCATTGTATCAAAACATCCAAAGCAAGACGAAATAGCATTCATCCGCGAAGAGACCGAAGGAATACGCTCAAAATTACATGACTTGAAAGGCAAAGACCGTGGAATGGCTCACAAGGACATCAGCAAAAATTACCGAGAGATTAGAGAGATTGAGCAACGAATAACCGATGACGTGCTTTCAAGTGCTGAAGTTCTCTGTACGACAAATATCGGTGCGGGCCATTTCACTATAGCAAACAGAAAATTCTCGATCGTACTAATCGATGAAGCAACCCAAGCGACTGAACCTTCATCACTAGTTCCAATTGTGAAGGGTGCAAGGCAATTGATTCTGGTTGGAGACCACAGGCAATTGCCTCCGACAGTTACTTCACGCTCTGCCGAGGATGGTGGCTTGAACATCCCATTATTCGAGAGATTGCTATCAAATGGTATCCCTGCCCACATGTTGACTACACAATACAGGATGCATCCAACAATCCGAGAATTTCCATCTGCAAGATTCTACGATAATCGCCTAGAGGATGGTTGCTCACCGAATGAAAGGCCCCCTGTAGCAGGATTCTTGTGGCCGGATTGGGACAAACCGGTTTCTTTCGTACCGGTGCACGGGGCTGAAATTGAAGAGGAGGCTGGGTCATCGAGGTCGAACATGGATGAAGCTGCGATCGTAATCAAAGTCGTGAATGACTTGCTTATTCCTGGGGACTTGAGTCCGGAGGATATTGGCGTGATTTCTCCCTATGCAGGACAAGTAAGACTTATTCGTAGCATGCTGAATGATGAAATCGAAGGTTTGGAGGTCAAATCTGTCGATGGATATCAAGGTCGTGAAAAGGAAATTATCGTGTTGTCAACGGTAAGAGCAAATGAGAGCGGGAAGGTCGGTTTCCTCTCTGATTATCGTAGATTGAATGTAGCACTAACCAGAGCGAAACGCGGATTAATCGTTGTAGGTGATGATAGAACCTTGCGTAACGATGCAACCTGGGCTGGTTGGCTAGATTGGATTTCAGAGTCCAATCTAATGGCATGGCACGTCGTAAACTCCTGAAGGCAGCCCTTTCATAGGGATGACCACAGGCAACAACATGGCGGACTCTCCTGTCAGTATCCACAAGCCTGGGACGATGGCGCAGGCAGCAGTCGCTGCGACAGCACCTGAAGGCATGCTGATTGCCCCGGTTTGGAAAAGAGTGGTTGCTCTTGCACTAGACGCTTTCCTTGTAACACTGATTCTTGCGTTATTTGCTAGAATGGTCTTCTTCAATTATCTGATGGCGATTGATCTACTGATTACCTCGCAAGCGCCCTACGTCATAGGATCTTGGGCAATTCACCTTACATTCTACTGGCTTTATTTCAAATATACTGGACGAAGTTATGGTCGCTCTCTTGGCCAAAGAGCAATGCGAATTGCGATTGTACATGATGATGGTAGTCTGCTTGGAATAGACCATTGGGGCAGAAGGGCTGCTTACAAAGTCAAGTACGTAGTACCTTTTGTTGGTGTTTTCCTTGGAATTTGGGACATTTACAAAACGTGGCAACATGAGACCAAAAGAAGCCCTGTAGACCTAGCGAATCACACGGTCGCAGCTGTTGATTGGTCACTACCTATTGAGACTCGTAACGGGCTTAGATGAGTAAACTGCCTACGGTTGTATTCAAGTATGGCAGCGCCAGTAGCATGATTGGTGAGGCAATGAGTGTTGCAACAACTGGTAGTAGTGGCTCGCTTCAAGCCGAAGTTATAGACATCAGAATGGACATCAACGATGACGATGAAGATGTTGTTATCGCCAAAGTATCGATTACAAACGAGGCTCCTGTTCCGATGGGTGGTCTCGACGTTGCCGTGATTACACATCTCGGCGCTAAGCACCATTCACAAGAAGGGGTTACAAGTCTTGGACCAGGAATTCAAAGAGATTGGACCTTCGAATTCCCACTCGATTCCGGAGAATGGACATTTGTTCTTACTGGGTCTTCAAGTGAGATAAAAATCGGACCCTTCGCATTTGATTTCGAATATAGTGCAACTCAGGGCAGAAAACTCTCCAGCAACATAGGATCCTCATTGTTTACAGGTGCATTCGACTTGAGCCTTGGAGACTTTGGTAAGGTCAAGGAGCGCGAAATGATTGATTCATCGAAAGTTGTTTTGACATCATACTCTGCTGAAAACTCAAGAGGTGGAGAAACTACAATCAAGGCAGACATCGATAAATTGTCTACTGGACTAACCTCAACCTCTGGGAATGATGCAAGAGATGCACCAATCCTCAATGCAAACCCAGTAAGAGATGCACCGCTATCTCAACCATCCAGAACCGAAGACCCGTTGCTAGCCCACAACCCGAGTTCATCATCTGTAAGGGAATCTCCTGTCGGGCCGTCACCACCAGCTGCTGATTTACTTACACCACTAACTCCTCCTACACCAGCACCTGCAGCGACTCCTGAGGTAACATCAACACCTGTGCCATTGCCACCTGCTGGCCCCCCATCTCCTCCCACTGGACCACCTACTCCGCCAAGTGGCCCACCAACACCGCCTGCAGGCCCTCCCTCTCCACCGACTGGGCCTCCTACTCCACCTTCCGGGCCGCCAGCCGGACCACCTACTCCGCCAAGTGGCCCACCAACACCACCTGCAGGCCCTCCCTCTCCACCGACTGGACCTCCTGCTCCGCCTTCTGGTCCGCCTTCTGGTCCGCCAGCAGGCCCGCCGGGCCCGCCAAGTGGGCCTCCATCGGGACCGCCGGGTCCACCTGCAGGTCCGCCGGGTCCACCAGCAAGTAAGGGCCCGAGCGTCGATGATATACCGCCAAGGCCTGATATTTGAGGTGAAAAAATGAGCGATGATTCATTTGTCATGGAAATGTGTGGAAATAGAGCTGCATGGCAAATTCAAGTCGATGGAATCGAAAAAATCGATTTGGAAGCCGTTGGTGGGAAGATCGAAAGCGCTGGTTATACTGTTGGAATTAGAACTCGTCTTGCATGGACATTTTCTGGGCCAGCTGAGTTAACCCTGTACCCTAGTGGTAAGTTGTTAGTCAAAACCGAAGACAAAGAACTTGCAGCAAATATTGCAAGAGAACATGTCGAAGAATGGGTAACTGCGTGATTATATGAAAACCCATCTAGAACGCGGTGGATTAGTGGTTTACCCAACCAGTACATTACCAGGCCTTGGTTGCTTACCGACCAAATCTGGACTGGACAATTTGTTTGAAACGAAGAGTCGACCGGATACGATGCCGGTTAGTTTAGGTGTGGCAAGTATGGACCAAGTCGAGGATTTGGTCGAGATACCTGAAATTCTGAATGATTTCTTATCGAATTTCACAAAGGGTGGAATTACTACAATATTACCTGCAAAGGAAGAGTTAGACGTGCGCCTTGGAGGGGCTAACGTCGCAATCAGAGTTTTTGCCCATCCTGCAGCAATCGCTCTCGCTCGGGAATGCGGACCGATAACCGCAACCTCTGCTAATGAATCAGGTGTAGAGCCTGAATGTGATACTGAGATAGCAGCTAACATATTAGGAATAGAAGAATTTGTCCCAGGAATATGCCCAAACGGGCTAGGGAGCACTTATGTGAAACTGGAAAAAGATACCTCCGAGATACGTGGTTGGAGGCTAACCGTTATGAGAGAGGGCGTTATACCTCGTCATGACGTGATGAGATGGTGGACGATTCCAGCCTGAAGTATTGGCACGATGCGGGGCATGTTGCTCGCAGAACCCTCGAGGCCATGAAAGACGAGATTACCGTTGGCAAATCGTGGGACGAAGTCATACACTCCGCCGAGAGGTTCATCAAAAGAAATGGAGGTAATCCTGCTTTTCCTGTTACAATCGCTGTCGATGACCTAGCAGCACATTACACAACAGACCACTCAGTCATCGCCCCAGAAGGGTGGGATAGAGAAATGGTCTTCCAGAACGGAGACTTGGTCAAATTAGACGTCGGAGTTCACATCAATGGTCACATTGGAGATAATGCTCTAACAATTGAAGTGGGCAATAAAGGAAATCACACTGAACAAATTAAGGCTGCAAAAGAAGCTAGAGATTCAGCAATAGAGATGCTTCACCCTGGAACTCCGTGGTACAAGGTAGGAGCAGCAGCAGCCCAACCTTCGATTGATGCAGGATTCCAGCCTATTCGTAACCTGTGT
>DAYA01000084.1:0-123 GCA_002506705.1 Euryarchaeota archaeon UBA550 | reverse complement strand
CCAGCCTATTCGTAACCTGTGTGGTCACCAACTAAAGCCGTATGAATTACATGCAGGAGTTAGTGTTCCCTCATATGCGTGTGGCCCAGATAACCCTGGATTCAAAGGAGTTGTCGAGGAAGG
>DAYA01000031.1 GCA_002506705.1 Euryarchaeota archaeon UBA550 | reverse complement strand
ATGCTGAGGCATATGATGAAATGGGATTCATCAATATGGTTGAGAAAATGAACAAGAGTCCTCCTAATGAGAAACTAAAGGAAACACTGCTCGGCTTTGGAACGTGGGATACAATATACATGAATGGTGGTCAGACAATAATTGGTGATATTCTCGAATATCCGTTTGATAAGAAAGATTGCTCAATTGATCATTCTGGAATTCTCGGATTAATTACTGGCCCAAAAAGCACTCTCAGTACAGGTCAAGAAGTTGTTGATCAATCAGGACCTTTGGTAGCTGTTGTTGGAGAGGATGAGTCAAGAATAATCCCATTTGCAAATATCTCTAAAATTGAGTTTAGTAATCCTCGAGCCGAGTGGGGCTGACTCTAAAACGGCTTACAGCAAGCCTGTTTTTCAACAAGGTGTTTTATGCATATTGCATTTATGATAATGCTTTTTGCAATTCGGGAAGTCCGATCCTGTTATCTTCGTTGGTATCGATAGCCATAATCATCATTGAAATTTGGTCTGGAGAAAGCGTTTGTCCAATCAGTTTCTTTACACCCTTGAATAGTTCTGGGCCGTTAACTAGGCCATCACCATCGGTATCCATCTCATTGAAAATGTCTTCAACAGATTTGCCGCTTTCTTCCATTACAGCCTTTAGCTTCTCTATCGCCTCACTGTTTGCCATGCTACGTCCATGGTTACTAGCATCAAAACAATTTCCACTACATGTAAGAAATTCATTTGCAAGGTTTGAAACACGTTTGGCCGGCAGGGTGACACATGGCAGAGGCATGGATCGAAGCGATTGGCCTCTTTGCCGGTGTACTCGGAATAATCGCTTGGATTCCCCAGATTCGTGAGGTTTGGGTTAACAAACGGCACGATGGAATATCCTTGGCAACGTTCAGTGTTGTCACTGTAGCATTGGGGTTATGGTTACTTTACGGAATCCTGGTAGATTCAATCTCGATGATTATCGCCAACGTCATGACACTGACTGTAATCTTCGCTGTAATCATAGGCGTTGTGCGCCTGAGACGAGAAGAAAATTCTTCTTGAAATCAGCAAACTGACTTGGTAGTCTCGATGATTACTGCACCAATCTTGTACGGGTCACCGTTTGACGCTGGCCTTCTGTCTTCCAAGCGTCCAACCCATCCGTCAGTAGGAACAGATGCTGGAACTCGAATAGATGCTCCACGGTCTGAAACTCCGTATGAGAATTGGTCGATAGATTGGGTCTCGTGTAGACCTGTCAACCTCTCTTCATTGTGTGCTCCGTAAACAGACATGTGTCTCTCGATGTTTTGTCCGAATGCTTCACAGATGCTGTCGAATAGTTCCTTTCCACCCTTGTCACGCATTGCGCCGTTGGAGAAGTTTGCGTGCATACCAGAACCGTTCCAGTCGCCCTTGATTGGTTTTGGATGGTACTCGATGTAGTAGCCGTAGCTCTCAGTAAGTCTATCTAGCATGTATCTAGCAACCCACAGTTCGTCTCCAGCTTGCTTTGCGCCCTTAGCGAAAATTTGGAATTCCCATTGTCCACAAGCGACTTCTTGGTTGATTCCTTCGAAGTTTAGACCTGCTTCAAGGCACAAATCTGCGTGCTCTTCGACTAGTGATCTTCCGTGAGTGTTCTTTCCACCTACTGAACAGTAATAGAGGCCTTGTGGACCGGGATATCCGCCTACTGGGAATCCTAGAGGTAGTTGTGTGTCAACATCCATGATGAAATATTCCTGCTCGAAACCGAACCAGAAATCGTCATCGTCGTCGTCAATTGTTGCACGGCCATTGCTTGGGTGAGGTGTTCCATCAGGGTTCATTACTTCACACATAACGAGGTAACCGTTCACACGCTGTGGGTCTGGGAAAATGTTCACTGGCTTCAATAGGCAATCAGAGGAGCTGCCATCTGCTTGGCGGGTTGAAGATCCGTCAAACATCCACATTGGGCACTCTTCAAGGGTGCCTGTGAAGTTTGAGCGCACCATTGTCTTGCTGCGCATATTTTGTGTTGGTTCATATCCGTCTAGCCAAATGTACTCCAGTTTCGCTTTATCCATCATGGGTATCAACCGCCCCGTAATGAGCACGGTATATTATACAATCGCCCACTTATAGGCATCTGTTAGTCAAAATTTACGCAATCCAATGATTTGATATTGCTCATTTGACAAATATTGGGTGTGTTTTCGACGCGGTTGATTGAGCAAATGTGCTAACTAATCGCGTTGAATTGCAGATTTGAACAACAGCGCAAATTTTCAGTTGTTTGCTGCATCTTCACCCTGCGGAGTGATGAAAACCGTACTTCCATCTCTGTCGATTTCAGGGAAAGAGAATGTCCCCCCATTTACGGTAACTGGACATGAAGCACCGCAAGCAGGCGCCAAGTAATCCTCTCCTGTTTCAGTAAGTACGAGTTTGATTCCGTGTCCTGCGGGTAGAATTACGTCCATTCCTTGGAATTCCATCAGCATCACTAAGTTCTGACCAGGGAAGACTGTTTGCGGCTCATATCCGCCTGCGTGATATCGTATATCCATTGTAGCATGGCCCAATCTCAAACCTGTTACAGCATCCTGTAATTCAGCGAATATTTGTCCGCCGTCAAACGATGCTGTTACATCAAGGTGCAGTGTTGGTAAGCCGGCAATGTGTACGTCTTCTTCGAAACCATCACAAGTAATTGTAACTGATTGAATACCACCACCGAGTACGGATACCCCTCCGACGTTGCTTCCCTGCTGATCACAACTACCGATGTCGACCGACTGCCAATTTGCGTCTTGTGGAGGCCACAACTCCTCTATGCGCCACTGCCCGTCATTCCTTTGGATTTGGGCGTGATTATCTGGTTTCGGCCCTACGCCTTTGAGATAGTATTCAAACCATTCAAACAAGTCTTGTCCCCAATCCCATCTAGTCATGTTATGGATTGCTTCGCCACCGTAACCTGAATCCTGATTATTGTGTTTAGTCCATTGGTCTGGGTAATTGTGCTCCCACTGGCCTAGCATTCCTCTGACATCATAACCTGCTGCAGAGTAATCAAGATACCAATTGACTCCAATCGGCCCACCAAACACCTGATGTGGGTCAACGTTCCAATCCTGCATTCCTTGAATCCAATAGATTGAACCATTCCAATTTTGGAACGCTTTGTCGATATGGCTTCTTTCATCGTAGTAATTCTCCATGTATGGATCTAGTTCACCTAACCCGTAAGTTACAGGTCCGGCAAATATTCCTTCAACGATGTCTGGACAGATGTTGTCTAAATCATCGCCGTTGTAGTCTACCGTGCTGCCAAAATAATTCATGTGCATGACTTGGCTTCTAGCCTCTGCACTACCGTTCTTGTAGAGAAGAGGGTGAAGTGCTGTTGTACCAGAAATTGGAACTATTGTTTTCAGATGTTCACTTGCCAATGCTGCTGCTTCCCATTGTGTTGCACCCTCATACGATTTACCGTATAGTCCAACGTTGCCATTTGACCAATTTTGCTGGCCCAGCCATTCTACAGCTGAATGAATTCCTAAGCCCTCGCCTGCGCCACGATAATCGAAACAACCGCTGGATTCTTCGGTCCCGAATACTGAAACTTGTGCCAAGGCGTATCCGTGTGGAACATAATTGTCGAAGATGAATTCGCCTCTGCCTGCGGCAACAACATTTGTAGCCCCTGATTCCGAGCCTGGTTGGCCATACGAATAGTAAGGGCTAATAATCGCAATTACTGGGACTTTTTCTCCTTCAAGAGTGTTGGAAGGTAGCCAATAGGAAAGGTGTACGTTAGAAGTCGGCGGGCCCGTTTCCCAAATATCAGAAGTGTCGACCTCAATGAATGCCTCTTGTACATCTAGGGCTGTGTAAGGCCCTTCTTCGAGAACCATTGCATACGTACCAGTCCAATTCCAATCCAGATTCTGACGGTCAAATATATCCGGATAATAAGATTCGATTACCTTTTCCTCAATGATTTCATCATCACCAAAACAGCCTGCCAAAGGTCCGGCTAGAACCAGGAAGGTCAGCAATACAGCGATGCGCATCAATACATCCGCTGCACCCATGCGGCAAGAAGATGACCCTGTTTTGTCTAGGGGAGTTATGCCCGTCCTAGTTACTGGTGCCAGCGGTTTCATCGGAGCACATGTTGTGTGCAAACTTCTCGAAAGGGGTTTTTCGGTTAGGGCGATGCTAAGAGATACCTCACTATCTATGATGTTTCCAAAGGATGAAAATTTAGAGATTGTCAAAGGTGATTTATTCGATATTGAATCTCTAAAAGCTGCTGTATCTGGTTGTGAGGATGTGATTCATTGTGCAGCAGCCCTGTACGTTGGTGCAAAAGATGTCAAGCGTGATGTTGTTGACCCTTCAGTAGTTGGTGTCCAAAACCTGTGCAGTGTGATGGATGGAGTCAAGAGAATTATTCACACATCATCTGTTGCGGCAATTCGTTCAACCGATTACGAAAACGGCAAGGTTTTCTCAAGAAAGGACTGGTGTGATGATGCTTCTGAGACAAGAAACTCCTACGGTTTTGCAAAGGCAGAAGCTGAGCGAATAATGAGAGAATGGGCAAAGGATAGAGATGTCAGATTGGTAACTATACACCCTTCTATTGTGTTTGGACCCATATTGCATAAAAGGCACCTTGAAGGTTCAATGTCTTACCTCAAGCACTTCATCAAAGGCCCTCCGTTTGTACTAGATGTTCACATTAATTTCGTAGATGTCAGAGATGTTGCAATTGCTCACGTCAACGCATTAGAGAAGGGTGTTGACCGTGAAAGATACATAATTCACAAAGAAGGAATGTGGATGAAAGAAATCGGTCAAACCCTAACTAATAATTTACCAAAGAAATACGCAACGCGAAAATTACCTTCAATTTTCGCGTATTTACTTGCGGTTTTTCACCCGAAATTATCGGTTAATCAATTGAAAGGCAGTCTTGGAAATCATGTAGGTTATGATGTTGAAGATTCGTTTTCAACACTCGATTTGCCCGACTATGACGTGGCATCTACTCTTGTCGATTCGGTTAACTCCGTCAAGGCGCAAGATTGACACACGTCCTAACATTGCGCAATGTAATGGCGAGCGAGTTTTGGGGTGAACGTTGGGCTAACTCAACATCAGAGATCGCAAGAAAATACATGGAAGTAGCCGCCAGAAAAAAGTCGCTTGTTTGCCTGGCTGCAGATCGAAATACAATGGGTGGATTATTCGATTTAATTGAGGCTGTAGGGTCTCACGTCGCTGCTCTGAAGACTCACGTTGACTTAGTAGATGATTGGACTCCGGAAAATTGGGCTAAATTTTGTTCAGCGGCAAACGATGCAGATTTATTGGTTTTCGAAGATAGGAAATTCGCCGACATTGGGAAAATTAGCCGTTCTCAAATGGCTGGAATTTACGAGCCAAGAAAGTGGGCAGACTTGGTTACGGCTCACCTGATTAGTGGACCAGACATCGTCGACGGCCTTCAAGCTGGATGGAGTGATGTAGGTAGAGTTGGGGGTGTGCTATTACTTGCTCAAATGTCGAGCCGCGGTAACCTGCTCAATCCTGATTACACAGACCAAGTTGTAGCAAAAGGCAGAAAACACCCCGGAGTGTTTGGATTCATTGGAAATGGTTCACGACCAAATGAATTGGGGGAATTGCGAGCCAAAGTTGGCAAAGAGAAGATGATTTGGACCCCTGGAGTTAACCTAGCCGTCGGAGATGGAGAAATGGGTCAAAGGTATGGCGACCCAAGAGAGGCTGTTCTTGCCGGTTCTGATTGTATCATTGTAGGAAGTGGTATTCACCGAGCTGACGACCCTGCGTCTGCCGCTAAGGCATATGCTGAGGCTTCTTGGAATGCATTAATTGAGAGAGAATCATGAGTTTAGTTGTCGCTATTGTGGTCGGCGGTCCAATCGCCATTGGTATAGGATGGTTGGTCTGGAATTTCTGGAATAGTAATAGGTTGCTCGATTCGAAACTCGCAGTTGGAGACATGGAATTGTTAACGTCAACTAATTACAAGGTCTCAGAGGTGATTAGAGCACCCGCGGGAAGTAGAGTTGAGAAAGTGACGCCTCAACAAATCCCATTCAATCAACAAGGCTACATTCGACAACAATTACCAGACGGGCGTATTGCTTTGATTCCTGTTGGTATGCATCAGCAGGTCAAATCAGTCCATTCGACCATGCATACCAACCAGCAGCCCCCAAGCCACTGAAAATTATCAGTACAATCAACAGGCGTTTTGCTTTGCTCGACTTCTTGGTTGGAGTTCTAGCTCCAACAGGTAGTGGGTTGATTGGTAATGCTAAAGGTGCAATATCTGGAAGAGGAAGTGGCATTGGACCCTCGTCTTTTTCGACTTCGATCATCTCTTCGACGGGATGAATTGTGTCTAAGTCCTCCAGCCCGGGTGCATCAGGAATTGGTCCAAGAACCAAACTCCAAATCGAATCGATTGATGCTGCAGTAATCGGCTTTTCAACCCAACCAATTGCCCCCGCAGAGTGTGTTGCATCTTGTGCAAGTTGCGCTTGGCGCTTTGGTGCTGAGAATAGAATTCTGCAATCTTTTCCGTGTTCACGCATTTCGAGTGCAGCTAAGTGCCCATCCATCGAAGGTATATCTAGAGATAGAACAACCAGTTCCGGGTCTAGGCGAATGTATTCATCGACGGCTCTATCGCCGTCTTCGCAAGTGACTACGTTGAATTCTCTTTGACGGAAGATATTGGTTAGTCTGTGTAAGGACATTTGGTTGTTGTCAACGATAAGCACTGTTGGTGCTTCTTCATCTTCAACATCGGTTACTCTAACCATACGTAACACCCACTCGTAAGACTTCACACAAATGAATCAACCGGATAAAAGCGGCAAAAGAGTTCATTCTTCCTCATCTGCGATAATTTCCGATGGCCCTTCTTGTGGGTTAGTAAACGTCTCTCTGACCGCTTCTGATTCTGCAACCTGGTCTTCAAGCGCTCTTTGCCTGGATGGTGCTTTGACAAATTGTAACTGAAGTTCGGAAATTATTCCGTTCAGCATTGTACTCTCTTTTGGTGTTAAATTCCCTGTCGTTTTTGCCTTCAGCATCGATAGTGTGTCGATTGCTGCTTTTGTTTCACCGAGGTTGTAATGGACTCTTCCCTCACTGTCTTGAAGCATGCCCATGTGCATCATAGCGCTCCTCTGTAACATGTGAATTAGTTGGAACAAATGTGCGCTGTTATCATCATCAAAGAATTCTTGCGACATGAAAAATCCTCACTCGAATAATTGCTGTAGTAGCCAATCTGGGTCGAATTGCATTAGATCGTCGTACTCTTGGCCAACTCCGCACAATACGATTGGTTGACCTGTTGCGTGAGCGATTGATAGTCCTGCACCGCCCTTTGCATCGGTGTCCAACTTTGTTAGAACCGCTCCATCGAATTTCAGCATTTGTTGGAAATTCTTTGCTTGGTCCACTGCATCATTGCCCGCCAAAGCATCACCTACGAACAGTGTCAAATGTGGGTTTGCAACTCTACGAACCTTCTCGAGTTCAGCCATTAAGTTGGATTTGTTTTGCATTCTACCTGCTGTATCAACTAAGACCACGTCGATGTTCTTCGCTCTCGCTGATTCTACTGCATCTCTTGCAATTGCTGCGCTATCTCCGCCTCTCTGTGAAGATACACAGCGAATACCTAGTCTTTCACAGTGAGTTTCGAGTTGTTCGATTGCTCCTGCCCTGAAGGTGTCTCCCGCAGCGGCTATGACGGACAAGCCACGTTTCTGTAAATTGTGAGCCACCTTTGCCACAGTAGTGGTTTTTCCAGTTCCGTTAACTCCAACGAACATGATTACTGCAGGTGTGTCTCCTTTGTCTATAAAACTCTGAATCGAGGCGTAAAAATCCCAATATCCTGCGTTCAAAATCCCCCTCAGCGCCCTCTTTAGGCTCGCCTCAAGTACCTTTGAAAGATCTGCGCCTTTGCGTAATCTCTGTCCGATTAGATTCCGCTTCAGAGCATTCATTACTGCAGTAACTGCATCAGAAGATATGTCAGATTCTAGCATAATCCATTCCAATTCTTCCATTAGATTGTTCAGTGCTTCGCTTTCTTTGATGACTCGTCCGCCAGATTCGACAACACCGCCACCTAAATCGATTGTTATTCCATCGTCTTCGATAGTGCCAATTCCTCCGGTTGGCGCTGCCTTAACCTCAACAAGTTGCCTTCCTGTTGTGGTCCTCATCATGTGAAGATCTACCTTTGACCCTGCTAATCTTTTGACTTCTTTAGCGCCACGTTTCTTCATTTCTTTTTGCTGAGCTTTTATCCTAGAGGCTTCTTTCTTAGCCGCTTTAGCAAGAATTTTCTTTTCTTTACGAGTTAGTTTTGTGGGAAGTGTGTATTCTTCTTCCTCTTCCCAATCGTCCCATTCATCGTCGCTGTTCGAGGGTAAAGAAAGGTCATCTTCATCGTCAAAATCTTCCCATTCTTCTTCCTCTTCTACAAAATCATGTTGAGTTTTATGAGCAGGAACGTGTGTTCTGCTTGCTATAATTTCCTTCTGTTGAGCCTCGCTTTGAGCCTGTTTCTCTTGATGTGAAAGAGCTTCTAGGGCTTCATCGCTACCTTCCTCTGCTAAGAGAGAGTCCGTATCAACCTCGGATGCTGCGTCTCTGACCTTTTTTCGGAATTTATCGAACAGACCCATTCATACCACCTAATCGTCGAGAGTTAACTCTCCACCGAATCCTCTTCTCTTCCGCCTGGAATTTTTTTCTTCGGATTTTGGAGGTTCTACCTCGGTTTCTTGGTTTGATTCTGTCATTGCTTGTGCGGCTTTTTCAAAGTTAGTGGCTAACTCTTCGATTCTCTGAGTTAACATGGCAGCATCTGCTTCGAATTGTGACTTTAGTTCTGTAAGGTCTTCTAGCCTCTTTGAAACCAGTTCTTTTGCGCTATCGGGAGACCTTTCTCCAAAAACTCCACTTCCAAGGTCTACGATTGTGGTTGCATTGCTAGGAATTGGAACCATAACTCCGGCACCCAGAGCGATATGCCCGCTCTTACCGCCGGATAATGCGGACAAAGCTCTTCTTGTATCGTCGTGTTCTAATTGGACGACTTCAATTCTCTCGATTTGTTGATTAATCTCATTGAGTCTTTGTTTATTCATATCGACAAGTCGAGCCAATCTCTGTAATTCGTTTGAATCGACCATCTCGCTCACCTAGTGCGAAGGGGCCCTGTGTGAAGAACCCGACGATTGCTATTCACTCTTCTTCTTGAGGTGCAATAGTGCCGCCAGCAGCTTCGATTTGGTCTCTGAAAGCGTCTAGGACCATTGGTTCCATAGATGTTCTAGGATCGATTTCTTTGACGGATTCGATTTTGATTGTGCGGCGGTTTGCCTTGTGGCGTGAACCAATGATTGAGTAGCAGCGGTGCTCTGCGTCATCTGATGAACTCGCTACGATGTCCATGCTAAACTTTTGTCTCTGGCTGCCAAATGGTGCTGTGCCGGATATACGGAAGGCTTGCATGTTTCCGCCGACCTGTGAACGTGTCTTAAACGCGCCGTCGCGAAGCCGTGTGTGTAAATCTTCAACCGTTGGAGTATTATCAGAGTGGATATGCGAGGCGCAGTGTTGCTAATTTTAGGATTAGTAATCTGCTCTGCAAGCCCTGTTTTTGCGTCCCCCAACGTAATGGGGGTGGAAGATGAATCTTCGCTTGCTCATCTAGATGGTTCAGGTATTGTAATCGCAGTTGCTGATACTGGAATTGACATGGACCACTCGTGTTTTAGAAATTCTACAACCGATGTCGGCACCCCGGGAGAAAATCACCGAAAAATTCTGCACCTGAATGACTCAGTTGATAGTTGGGACACACAAGGACATCAGCAGTTCCGGCACGGCACACACATCGCTGGAATTCTTGCATGCTCACACATAGACGGAACAAATGAGTCGATTTCTTTGTCAAGTGGGGCTAAATTAGTCGTTCAAGATATTGTAGATTCTAATGGCTGGCAGGCGCCCGGAGACGTTACTACGTTGCTTGCTGAATCGTCTAGGTTTGGGGCCGTGATTAACTCGTGGTCGTGGGGAGATAATACCGAGGATTACACAGATCGCAGTCAAATGATTGATGAGTGGACCTATGAGAATCCTTGGTCGCTGGTATTTGTAGCGCCTGGAAATACTGGAAATACGATGCTGGAGCCATCTAATGCATACAATGTGGTTTCAGTTGTCGCTAGCGATTCAGAAGAAAATGCAAGTTTGTGGCCTGGTAATTCACACGGGCCCGATGTCAATGATCGCAGGGGGACTTTTGTTGCTGCACCTGGTATGAATGTTCTTTCTGCTAAGGCGGATGGTGCTCAAGATAGCCTGAACAACGGTTCGTTTACGATGACAGGAACTTCGATGGCCACGCCAATGGCTGCGTCGTTTACTGCTTTGTTACAACAGATGGTCGAGGAAGATTACGGATACACGCCTTCTGCACCCATGCTTAGAGCGATGTTGGCGGCATCTGCAGAAGGAATTGGTAGCAACCAGCCGGACGAAATGCAAGGTTATGGTAGGCCTTCGCTGGATGCTTTCGAAGATGGTTACTACGCACGCGATTCTTATTTCGTTGAAGATTGGAAATCGATAATTCAATCTCGAGGCGGAAATATGAGTGGTTTACTATCCAACCCGTGGAATGGATCTGGGGCTGTTGGTCCTTTTTTGGCGGAAAATGAAAGTTGGAGTGAATATCTCTATCCAATTCCAAATGAAGATGTTGAAGTTGTACTATCTTACAACACAAGACCAAAGGAATACGAAATCGATGATTTGCGGTTGATAATTCACACCTCTGAAGGTAAATTTGCTATCGATGACTCGATAGGTAGTTCCGGGTATAGTCAAATGTATTACAGCTCGGTAGTAAACCCATTGAGTCTAAATTCTACAAATGAGACTACGGTTATGGTTCGCCTATCTGCTTCCCAACTAGAAGACGTTGAATGGTTGAGAGTTGAAGTTGTTGCTAATGACGTACATGAAGGTAGTAACTCAGGGATGTTGGGGATAAACGGCACAAAGGTTGGATTTGGCCTAGTAGCGACAGGGGTTGAGGAATTTGCCCCAAACACTGCTCCAGTCATCTCGGTTACTGAAGGGCCATCTGGTGGAGAAAATTATTCTGAAAATATTTCAATTTCGTTATCTGTAACCGATTTTGAAGGCGATGGTTATGCCGTAGTACTCAGATTGAATAACTCTAATTTTTCAATTGATCTAACCGATTGTGCGCTCGTGTCTATGACAATTTCCAACATTAGTTGCACTATCAATATCGCACAAGACTTGGTTCCTAGGCCAATTAACAGACACGATTGGCGTCTGGAGGTATTGGCCGTAGATGACAATAATTCACCTTGGACTACACCTATGATTTCGTCATATTCGAGTAACAATTTCTCGATTTGGTGGACATCTCCGTTGCTTGATGATTTGAAAGAAGAGCCTGTAATTACTAAAGAAGGGGAGACCGAACAAAATCGTGTTTTACTTTGGGGGGTTTTCGGGGTAGTTGTTGGTGTTATTGTGGCTGCTGGTGTAATGTTTAGAGGATTTGAAAGAAGGGTTTTTTCAGAAGTTCCCTCGCCTTTTAGAGAGGAAGAGTGAGGAATTTTCTCGCGAGTGAACATTAAGACAGGTAACTTCGTGGCGCAAATGTCCGAAGGACAAAGGTGAGTAAAAATGGGAGAAAGACTCTATGTT
>DAYA01000041.1 GCA_002506705.1 Euryarchaeota archaeon UBA550 | reverse complement strand
CGCATGCCTACCAAAACACGGTCTCTTTTTTCCTCACCAGGGTTGTCAGCATCTTTTGGAACCAGCTTTTCATGCTCTAAAACCATCAAAGTTATTTGGCCATATTCTGGAGTAGGAATTTCTATTTCACCATTAACCAATTTGAGTGCCATTTCTTCGGGGGCCATACGATTGTTTTCCTGTGTTAGAATTCGGCTTTGTACATCGCTCCAAGCATCATAGCCCTCCGCAGTCTTTACCCCGTCAACAAAAAAAGTAGGAGTCCCATATTCCGTCGGGTCAGTCTGCTTTTGGTACTCAACTCTAGCTAGACTGGCGTTATTCTCGAATTCATCTGTGACATGTATTCCTACTATTGCTGTTCTAGATCCATGCGATTTTGCTACGATTGCAAGCTCTGGGTCAACCTCTGCGCATGATTGACACCATATGGCAGTACGCTCTTCAACAAGAATCGTTCTTTCTAATTTGTATTCCTCAGTATTAGTTTCGACGAGTGCGGAGGTGCTACTTGACAAGCACAGCACAATCACGAGAACTGAGATTAGGTGCCGCATTGTTTGTGTGGAGTCGTATCTTGTCCATGAAGTTATCATGGTGATGCTGGCAGGGTTTGCTTGAGGGAGCACTTTGGTAGACCGCTGGGTTCAGGACCACCAGAAAGATGCTTGGCGTAAACAAGCCAAAGCAAGCGGCTACCGCGCACGCTCAGCATTCAAACTTAAGCAAATTCAGGACAGACACAAAATCGTCGACCAAGGAGATAGTGTACTGGACGTGGGCTGCCATCCAGGGGGATGGGCGCAAGTGGCTGTGGAACTCGTTGGCTCAAAAGGAAAGGTAGTGGGTGTTGATTTACAGGCATGCGTTCCTGTTGAGGGAGCTAACCTGATTGTAGGAGATATCACTGAACCGTTTACGCAACAAGCAGTATTGGACGCAATAGATACAGAAGTTATCGATGTAGTTGTTTCAGACATTTCTCCTCACATAACTGGGAAGTGGGACATCGACCAAGCGGTATCTTTGATGTTGGTTGCAGATGTGTTTGATTTCGCTCTTCCAATTCTGAAGTATGGCGGTCATTTCGTAACCAAATTATTCCAAGGCGTTGGCGTTGAAGAGTTGATTGAAATTGTGCGTCCACATTTCCAAACGGTGAAGAGATTCTCACCGATGGCAAGTAGGAACTCATCATCAGAAGTTTACCTTGTTTGCAAATTCCACACACCGAAGCGTGGTCCAGATTGGGAAATTCGACCGGCGTTTGAGCAGGCGCTAGAAGAAAGACAGGGTGGGCCAGAACCTTTGGATGAGGTTGAGCCAGCAAAGTCTACTTTCACAATTCGAAGAAAAAATACTCCAAAGGAGTAAAGTTTTCACATTCATTTTTGGTCTGGGAATCATTGAATATGGTTGATTAGTTGTTGCAACATTCATGGTAGCAAAGTCATCACCATCTGAAGCAAGCAAGAAAGCCGAATCATCTATCCTGAATCAAATGAGAAATTCAGGTAAGAATTCCAAAGTTCGAAATAGCAGACAAAGAGTTAGCGATTTAACGCCAAACACTGAGGTAAAGAGGCTAGAATTAGTCGTTCTCCGAAGATATCCTCGTAGGTTGGTGAACTCGAATAATTTCACCGGGTCAGTTGCAGCTGCATGTGGTCGAGATGAGACGGGAATAGTTGGAATCGTACTTTGGGGAGACCAAGTTAACACTGTAAATACGGGCGACATAATACGAATAGAGAGTGGATGGTGTCGCAAAAGAAGTGGTGAATTGGTAGTCTCAACAGGCAAATCTGGGCGCTTAACAGTCATAGACAGGTGATTGAATTAGTCGCGCAAGGATAAAGAGGGAGAGGTCGTGGCCGTGCTGCACTGAGGTGTATATTATGTCTGAGCGAGCTACCGTCTGCACAGCGTCCGGAGTCCCATTGGTGGATGAAGGATCTACAACATTCCCCTGCCCCACATGTGGCACACCAATTGGCCGCAGCCCACGCTGCCGAAACCAAGGTGTAACCTACGTTTGTCCGTCGTGTGGATTCCAGGGTCCTTGAAACCTAAACTGGTGATATTATGGGAATGGTTGCACTAACTTACAAAGTCATGCCTGATTCTGATGTAGAAGATGTTACTGCTGAGGAAATCGTAACTCAAATTCAAGCACTTAAGGACGACGTATACGACGTCCAACTGTGTGAAACCAAGCCACTAGCGTTTGGATTAAAGTTCATTCAAGTACACGTCGTCATGAACGATGGCTCCGGTCTGTCAGATGTTTTCGAGGAAAACATGCGTGCAATCCGTGGTACTGGTGAAATCGAAGTTCTATCGATGGGACTTCTTTGATAACTGCAAAGATTGCTCTCGGGCCTCTGTTCGAGGAGATTCAAGTTGACTTCTAAAGTTGCTTTAGTGGCGTACGCATGAACTCACGCAGAAGAGTAGTTGCGTAGCTTCCGGATGGTAGTGTGAATCTGAATCTTATGCATGCACCTTCAGGATGCCATAATTCGCCATCCTTTGGTCCTTCAGCCCACTTTTCTCCCATCGTCTCTTCTCCCGCCACAGGAACAGGTTCGTACTGGAAATCACTGAATGTAGTAACCAAAGGTCTGCGAGTACCTCTAGTTGTTAATCTACCAATCTTTTCAACTCGCCAATCTGTTTCTCCTAGGCCCATCTCTTTGACTACAGCAGATTCCAATTTTCCAAATTCTCCTTCCGGATTCATCATGCTGCTGCCTGGAAGTTGAGCGGTTACAGCCAATCTTCCTAGGCTGCAGTTTCTAGAAATTCTGTCAAGAGTCCTCTCTTCAACAGTTACCAAAGATGACGTTTCTAATTGTCCATTATCATCGATTCTTCCGACAATGTCTCCCTGAATCGGTGTTGAGAGTGGAATGTTAGCGCCAATCCTTGCTTCGATTGTTTTGTTGAATACAACTGATTGCAATGAGTGGACCGTCATGAGCTGCAGGTTGTTTGGTAATTTCCTGAACGCACCTACATAGTCTTCAGGATTTGCGAGTAAATGTTTGAGCATGTCTCTCTCGAAACCTAACCAATGTGGAATCATTTCCAGCGCTTCCTCACTGATCCCTTCCTGTCGAACTTTTTTTCTGAAATTTGAAAC
>DAYA01000010.1 GCA_002506705.1 Euryarchaeota archaeon UBA550 | reverse complement strand
GTTTGAGATGAAACCGGCTGCTCTAAAGGTATCGAAGCAGGCACTGGTGTCGATGGCTGGATTGGTTCGCTTCCACCTTTCATCTTGACAATATATGATACAAAGTGGTTCAATGTTGGATGGTCAGATAGCACGAAATCTTCGTCTACCGGTAGAGAGAAGATTTCTCTAACGTCCCCCATAATCTCTGCTTGTTTGACGGTATCGATTCCTAATTCTCCTTCAAGGTCTTGGTCCATTTCAATGAAGTCTTCAGGATATCCTGTGTGCTTCACAACCACTCCGATTAGTTTGGGCTCAATATCGCCTGTGTCGCCCGAATTAACTACACTAACTGGGGCAGCTTGTGCAGGTGCCTGCACAGCGGCTACAGGTTCCGACTCTGCAGTTGTTGATACAACCGCTGGCGCAGATGATGTGGCTGGAACACCTCCGGTCATTTTGATGATGTAGTCGACGAAATGGTTGAGTGTTGGATGCTCAGATAGCACGAAGTCCTCATCGACTGGTAATGAGAATATTTCTCTAACATCACCCATAATTTCGGCTTGCTTTACTGTATCAATTCCTAATTCTCCTTCAAGGTCTTGATCCATCTCAATGAAGTCTTCAGGGTATCCCGTGTGCTTGACAACTACCGCAATCAGCTTTGGTTGAATTTCAGATACATCTCCAGAGGTTTGTACCTGTGGTGTGGCCACCTCTGCAACAGGTGTTTGCACAGGTGCTTCAACTGGAGGTGTTGGCTCCACAGTCTCTACAGGCGCTGCAACGGCAACAGGTGATTCTCCACCCTGCATTTTGTGAATATATGCAATCATGTGATTCAATGTTGGATAGTCCGAGAGAATGAAATCCTCGTCTACAGGCAGTCCAAACTTAGCACGGATATCGGCCATGATTTCAGCCTGTTTGACAGTATCAATTCCCAACTCTCCTTCCAAATCTTGGTCTAATTCGACAAAGTCCGCAGGATATCCAGTGTGGTTTACGACCACTTCGATTACGATTTGCGTTGTATCTCCGGCTGGCACAGATGCCGGCGCAGGAGTTGGAGCCGTAACTGGCTTGGGGCTCTGTTCCTCGATGACAGGTGCTGGCTCTTGCTCGACTACGACGGGTGCTGCGACCACAGGTGCTGAAGCAACAGATTGTGCCGATGGCGTCGCATATTCCTCTCCCTGTATTCCGCCATGCAGGTTATTTTCACCGTCGACATATGCAACGAGTTTATTCTTCAAGACACGTAACTCAAGATTCGAGGTGCCCGCTTGTGATTGATTCCAAGCAAGCAACTTTGCCTTGTCGATTCTATCTCCGGTGTAATCGTATTTTCTAACGAGTGAAAGACCGATTTGGCTACCGAAACCAGCGGCAAATCGCATTCCATACTTCAGATTTGGATAATCTCCACCCTTGGACAGGTTGAGATTTCCTAATTCTGGGTCAACCTCTTTATGGTTGGCAATCGGTGGAATCCTGCCGGTCAACAAACCGTAGAACATCGATGCATCTTCAATTCCGACGCCCATTGGGTGACCGGTGAATCCTTTGGTGTTTGCAATTACCAACGCGTCTGCACTTTGGCCAAATGTATCACGCAATGCCTTGACCTCTGCTTGGGCAGAACCACCTCTCGCTGGAGTGTAGGTTTCATGAGAGAAGAATACGGTGTCAGGAGCCATTTGGTGTCTATCAAGACCCCATTGCTCTTCCATTTCAGTGACGAATTCGTTTACGGTTTGTGCTACGTGGTCGACATCTAAACGAGTGCCGTGATATGCTGAATTCGAAATTCTGCTGCCGAGAATTTCCGCCATCGGTTGAACACCTCTAGCAGCAGCCTCAGACTTCCTCTCAACAACGAATGCTGCTGCACCCATACCGAGAATCAATCCATTTCTTCTCTTGTCGAAAGGCAAAGCGGTTTCTTCAACCACATTGTGAGTCGATGCTGCCCCACTAGCAGCAAATCCTGCACCGATCCATTCCCACAAATCATCGCCAGTGACGTCGTCTGCAGAGATGATTACCACTCTGTCACATCTGTCATTTGATAGCCAATCCTCTGCAACGCCGAATGCCGCAGTTGCTGAGGCACATGCTAGGTTGATTGTGGTGTTCGGCCCTCTAATCCCCACATGCTGTGCGAATTGTGAATGACCCATGTTTAGAATTTGGAATAGATACCTTCTGTCGAATCTACCCTCTCCATCGTCGCCGTTCATATTTGCATGCTTCGCTGCCATCTGGTGTCCAGCGAAACAAGATGCGAATACGATACCGGTTCTGTCTCTGTATGCTGCAGGCATTTGCCAGGAGCGGATTAATCTCAACCCACCCTTGCCAACCTGCTCAACAGGTGTAAGAGGAATTCCTGCATCCTTGAGTGCAATCAATCCAGACGCACAAGCTAACTGAGTTGTGATATCCCATGCTGCAGCAATCTTTGCTTCGACTCCAAACTCCTCTTCTGGGTCGAATGAAGACATGACGCCCGCCAATTGTGGAATGTCGCCGAATTCTTTTGCAGCCTCCATTCCTACGCTACCATCTCTACCTTTGATTAAGCGAACTAAATTCTTGTCCAGCAGTCTCTGTTTGTATTCATCGCTTACCTCAGAAATGCAAGTCTCTCCTCGAACTAATTTCTCAAAGTTGCCTTCATCGAATACTCTCTCTCCACCTGGTAAACCTAGCGAAATACCGGTAACCACGTATGGGTCGACTGCTCTGTCATCCAATTTGGTGACTCGTGCCTTGCTCTGTGTACTTGGAGCGGAGGTAATCCACCTTGTGATGTCACTAGGTGTTTTTGCTACTGTTATGTCCCAATCAGGGTCAGTACTACATCTCGCATGAACTGTTGTGATTACACTTTGAATTTGGTCATCGCTCATACCTAGAACCGCACGCATGTCGACATTCCCTTGACAGAACTTGGCAGGGTAACCCGTTTGCGCAGCAATCAGTTCTCCCACTAGAGCTTTCTTTGCTGCGTCTGGGTCAACATAAGTATCACTAGATTTTACAACGGTTTGGGTTACAACTTCTCCACCCTTTGAGGGGAGGGGCTTACTCCTCTCCCTTAGTGGCGTTGCAGGTTTACTTGAACCACCCTTAGCCTCGATTGGCCCAGCACGGAATGCTTCGGTCAGATGCGGGCTATTGCGGCCTGGCCAATTAGGTGGGCGACCTGCTAATGCTAGTGTTCCTAGTGCGGATAGGAAGGTCGCTATTCCTCCTGCCTTTGGATGATTTGTCATTACTGGAATCGCTTGCTTTCCTTCCAAAATTTGTGAGGCGAATACCGTTAGAGCTCTTTTTGGACCAACCTCCAAAAAGACCCTTGCTCCTGCATCGTACATCGAATTGATTTGTGAAGTCCATTCTACGCTCGATGCCATCTGAGGTGCAAGTTTTGACAGCACAGCAGTCTTTGAGTCTCCACCGTCATCCATTGGATACCAGCCGCCATCGACGTTACTGGTGATAGGAATCTTCGGCCAATTGATTTGAAGTCCTTCGAGGAATCTTCGAAGTGGTTCGTTTGCAGGAGCCACGATTCTTGAGTGGAAAGCGTGACTAGTTGCCAATGCAACGGTTTGGAAACCTTCTGATTCAAACCTTGACATCGCTGCTTTGACAGGTTCTGTTTCACCAGCAATCACCGTCATCTTTGGAGAGTTCTTGTTCGCTGCAATGACGTATCCGTCTACTTCTTCGATGATTTCTGCAATTCTCTCGTAAGGAGCAGTAACACTTGCCATCAATCCCTTGTCGTCTATCTCCACGCTTCCCATTTCAGTTCCACGTGCAGCGGCTGCTCTTAGAGCGCCATCCATATCCAAGATTCCTGCACTCATCAGAGCAGCATATTCTCCAAGACTGTGGCCTGCAACCATGTCCGGTTGGTGTCCGTGGGCATTGAGTGCTGCCTCAATTGCAAGGTCTGCAGTTAGCATTGCAGGTTGAGTATATTCTGTCTGCTTAAGTTTGTATTCGGCTTCTTTTTTCTCCTCATCGGTGAGGTTTTCACGAAGTACGAATGAGGAAAGTGTTTCTCCATCTAGAACGTCGACCATAGTCACGTCTGCTTTTGCCCAAACTTCTCCAACTCCAGAGTACCTTCCGGACAAATCGTTTGTCATGCCAACATATTGACTGCCTTGGCCCGGATACATGTGGGCGACCTTTGCCCCGGATGGCATTGCTGGTTGGTCGCTAATGAGAATACCTTGGCTCATCAAGAAGCCCCATTTCCCAGCATCATCCATCGCTTTGAGAGCGAGGTCCTTCCGCTTGTTGAATTCAGCCCAAGAGGTTGCACTGATCGCCATTCTTACAGAATCGCTAACGTCGAAAGACCAGTGCCCAGGTAATGTGAATGAGAGCCGGATTCCCTTCGGGTCATCATCAAAATTAGGACCAGTGAATGAAATTGCAGACAACTTAGATTTGACTGCATCAACCGATTCTCCAGACAAAAGTAGCAAACCGCCCTCTATCGCCTTAAGTTCATCATGTGTCAATGACGGCTTGGAAGAACTGGATGTTGAAACGCCTGCATATGCCTCCCATCTACCGCTCCACTCCTCGACAATTTCTGCGTGATAATCCGGAACGTATTCTTCGAGAGTTACGTGGAAATTGGTTCCACCAAACCCGAATGCGGATATTCCCGCCCTCCTCGGGTTTGATTCTGGCTTTGCCCAATCTAGAGCTTTTGTTGGCACAAAGAATGGAATCTCATTCCATTCAACAGTTGGATTGGGAGTTACGAAACCTGCGCTTGGCGGTATTGTTGCGTAATAAACAGCGTTACAGGCTTTCATTATGCCCGCGATTCCGGCGGCTGCTTTCAAGTGCCCAATTTGACTCTTGACTGAGCCAACTGCGATATGGTCGCCGCCGTCTAAGCCCTTCCAAAGCAAGGAAAGAGTAGACAATTCTGTTGCATCGCCAACCTTGGTTGAAGTTCCATGCGCTTCAACAAGTTCTACGGTTGAAGGATCGTAACCAGCCTGAGCGTATGCCCGACTGACCGCTTGAACCTGTCCTCTTTGACTAGGCGCAGTAATTCCCTTTCCTCTTCCATCTGATGAACCTCCTACGCCTCTGATTACCGCTTTGATATCGTCGCCATCACCAATTGCATCCGATAAGCGCTTTAGCAGTAGAACACCCGCTCCTTCGCCCATAACGAAGCCATTTGCTCTAGCATCGAACGGTGTAGAGTGTGAAGGTGAAAGGGCCCCAATTGCACTAAACTTAGCATAGGTTGGAGCTTCCATACAGCGGTCGGTTGCTCCAGCAAGCATAGTATCGACTTGCCTAGTTTGCAATAATCTACAGGCATCCAGTAAAGCAGCCATTGATGATGCACATGCTGCATCAGTAGAGTAATTTGGACCTTGCAGGTCGAGAAGGTTGGCAACTCTTCCACTTACGACATTGGCCAATTCTCCTGGCATTGTGTCTTCATCTATGCGAGGTGTGCCCTCACACATTTTCTCAACCATAGCGTCGGCTTGTTCTGGTGTCGCTCCGTTGTCGATTGCGATTTGACGCATTTCTGCGCTGTAGACTCTGATATTGGATTCAGAACGATTTTCTCCACCCAGTGCATTAGCGAAAATTACGCCAGTACGCGCTCTGTCTAGCGTTTTCCCTCCTTCCCCATAACCTGCATTATCGATTGCATCTGCTGAGACAGTTACCGCCCAAAGTTGGCAGGGGTCGATTTGGGGGAGAGTACCTGGAGGCTGTCTCCATCTTCTCCAATCGAACTCATACCCTTCGACAAAGCCTCCAATTTTCGAGTATGTCTTGCCTTCAGTTACATTTCCGGGGGCACCATTCTCCCAGTAAATGTCTGGATCCCAACGGTCCTTTGATACCTCTTTAATCGAGACATGTGCGTCGATTATGTTCTGCCAAAATTCCTCAATAGAGGTTGCATCAGGCATTAATGCGGCCATACCGATTACCGCAATCGGTTCGAAAGGTGCTTGGTTCAAACCATCAACTTGCTTTCCGTCCGCTGTAGTAACCGACATGAAATCACTCACCCATTATACTCGATGGTACCATCGTAATCGAATACCCTGCATCAACATGGATACACTGTCCAGTGACGCCTGAGGAAAGAGGACTTGCAAGCCAAGTCGTGCACCCTGCAACGTCTGATTGTGTGACATTGCGACGCAGTGGAGAATTTGCTGCGACGTGGTCCAAGATATTGTCAAAGCCGGGAATACCGCTAGCTGCGATTGTTCTTATTGGGCCGCTAGAAATCGAATTTACTCGGTGTCCTTCTGGCCCGAGGTGGCAAGCCAATTCTCTTGTCCAACACTCTAGGGCCGCTTTTGCCATACTCATGATTCCATAAGATGGAACGTGCCTAGTTGATGCAGCGTAAGTTAGCGTGATTGTCGAGGACCCAGGATTAAGGTATGGCAATGCGAACTTCAGACAACGCTGAAGTGAGTTCGCAGATATGGTATATGCAGTGTTGATGCTTTCGTCATCGACAAACAAAATCGGCCTATCGAAACATTCTCTCGGTGCAAATCCAATTGCATGAATCATGATGTCTGCTTTCAGACCAGGATTTTCCTTACTGAATGCATCGAAGAATTCCTTCGTGTCTGCATCTGATGCAACATCTAGAGGATAGAATCCTGCGATTGCAGGAAGTTTGTCTTTGAGTTGGAAAACTCTTGACATGAATCTCTTCTGATAACCGAGGTATAGTGTCACCCCAGCCTCTGCGAGACTCTTACAAATCGCCCATGCGATTGAGTCTTCGCTCGCCACTCCAAAAACAAATGCAACTTTACCTTGTAAACCAAGCATCTTTGGCACCTACCCTTAGGGTAGGTGTCACCCTTGCCATTACGCCTATGACTGTTTTCATCAAAAAACAGGGTACAGAGCCTATTGGGCAGGTATTTGTGATTTTTCGATTTGCGGCTTAAAGATCCTCAAAATCAAAATCATCATCTAAATCATCCAAGTCATCGAAATCTAGGTCGTCATCAAACTCTTCAGCGATTTGCTCCTCGGAGATTCCCGCTTTCTTCCTAGCCTTGCGACCTGATTTGTTTGCCTTCCTTTCAGCCTTGGCAACCCTCTTTGCTTCCTTCGCTGCAATTTTCTGCTTTCCAGCTTTCTTGGTAAGCCTTGAAATGATTACAAGAAGGAAGATTACGGCAATCAATCCACCTACACCCATTGCAATTATTGCAACGCTGTCTTCGCTCATGGAACCGATATCGTCGAGGCCAATTGAGCCCCCGCCGCCACTTGATGCTGCAACATTGACTCTGATTGAGACCTCGCTAGGCTCTGCATCAAGGTCCAGACTTGAGAAAGCTCTGAGGTCGACCTGAACTGAGATTTCGCTTGAAGCCTCGTCAGGTGCTTGCAAAATGATGTCCCCTTGGTCAGAGGATGAGCCCGGGTTTACTGTTGCTCTAAAGAAAGGATCTGAGACAAATTTGAAACCTGCATCTTCCAATTCCTGAAGGTTAACAATTTGAACTTCTAAGTTGTCGATTCTGTTTCCATCATTAAAGATTGTAAATTGAATTGCTGCCTCTTCGCCAACCTCGATATTTCTGGCAGATGGGTTTGAGACTTCCAAGTCCATTCTAGAGTATGGCAATGAGTTCACAGTACCTGCAATTTGGCCGGTTGAATTCATCTGACCCCATGGAACCATCACCGGCTCCATGCCCCAACTTGTAACACGACCTGTGATTGTGAAATCCTCGGTGGTTACAGCGATTCGAGGTGATGCTGCGAAGACTGCACTGAATGGCATTTCTTCACCTGCAGCGACTTGTTCAAATGAATCGTCTGAAAGTGTTAATGAGAAGTCGTTTCCTTCTACATCACTCTCCAGGCTGATATCTTGAGCAAAGGAACCAGTGTTTTTCACAGTGCATGAAACAGATACCGGTTGATTTTGTTCAGGATGGACATTGATGTTGATTGTAGACTGGTCGCAGTCAATCTCAATACCTATAGGCGCACCCTGCGCTTCAACGTTGGTTGGAACTAGTAAAAACAACATTAGAACAGAGATGAATAACGCTCTTTTCATGTTTCCACCACTCTTTGCGATAATGAACAAGGTCATGAAGTCTTGGTTAAATCGCACCATATATTCTCTCAGGTAAGTCAACGTGTGTGTTGTACAGGACTTCCTCGTCCAATCCTGCCTCAAGAAGTTGTCTTGTCCGCTTCGGCACGGTTTTAGGACCGAGAACTGCACCTGGTCTTCTTGGGTCATCCATATAGTCGGTTTCGAGCATGAAACCGTGCGATGAAGACTCAAAAGTACTCATTAATTCCTCGATTGAACCACTACCTGCTAGAACGCTGGGAGTTAATCCGTGCGTGTATGATTCGTCCACTCGTGGCGGCGCATAGTGCCTGACCAATTTTTCTCTTGCCAAACCTGCTCTGTCAGCCATTTGTGCTAACTCACCATACGTTAGGTCTGACTCCCCTTCGACGTGAAGTTGCAGTGGGATGTTTTCCCTTGCTGCTAACTCCATGGTTTCTTGTAGCAATATGTTTGAGCGGTTCCAAATTTCATCTGATACTGGCCAATGAGGCCTACCAACTTCTCCAATTCCATGAGCTAAACCCTCGTGGACAAAATGCAATGCAGTCTCTATGCTATCCCAATAATTCTCTTCGGCCCTATCTCCAAGCGACTCAAATTGATGAGCAAATGCAGCAGGATGTGGCCCTAAAATTACTCTGACTCCAAGTCCTAAATCTCGCACTTCTTGCGCCATAGCAATAGTGTCTGCGTAAGTATCTGAATGACCTTGTCTTGTTACCGGAGGTGAAGCGAAATCTGGACAGTGAACCAATACTAGATGGGTTCCACCAACCCGTTGGAAGTCTCTTGCTGCATCCAAGAAACGACCGTCTCTGTTTAGATGAAAATGGTCGTCTAGGATTGGCCCTTTCCAATCCATGCCATCACACCTTGAACGATTTTTTGTCTGCGAACTTAGATTTCCAATGTACTGCAGACATTGCTACCATGTTCGGGTGTCTAGCATTTAGAGCAACGGTTCTTCCAGTAGGCCAAATCAGTAGCTCCAAATCGTGCCTCGTGTCGTTTAACCTTAGGCATCCAAGTCTTTCATCAATAGATGAAGTGCCACTTCCCAGGTTCATCCTTACATTTTCTATTGGAATAGGCTCTCCAAAGTCGAATGATGCTACAATAGGACCGAGTTCGGTCACAAGCCCCGAATCATCTCTACCCATTCTAAGGAGCATTTCTTTGGCAGCAGCACGTGCAGCCTCAATTCGATGAGTTCCATGAACAACGATTCTTCCTTCGGAATCAATAATCAGTGTTGCGCGCGGCCTGTCTAGCATCTTAATTATGACATCACCGTTAACCACTCCACCTAGTCTTTCGACGGCTTCCTCTAGGTCTACTCTGGGTGTTGGAGTGAATCTTGCGAGCAAGTTCTCTACACGAACCTCGATGTTATTTGCACCAGCCATAATCACTCCTCCTCTTGAGGCGATGAAGCGCCAAGCAATGAACTCTCTGCATCAGGTAACGCTTTCAAAGCGGATAACATAGATGCCCTCCATGCCTGTTGAATAGGTACAAGCAGAACCGCATCGTCCCCATGTACATCTCTAAGACTCGATAAAGCACCACGTAGTCGTGAAGCGAATCTGAGATCCTTTTGTTGATTCAATTCCTCAACTGAATTTTCTCGGTTCAATGTCCACCAAGTTGCTGCAAGAGCACTCGCTGCTTGTAGGCCGTCAGGCTCTCTAGATGGTTGCTCTACCACGTGCTTTCGCATGCGCTTGATTCCTTTTCTCCATCGCCTGGATGTGAAAATTATCTTTGCTAATTTTAGTGGCCTAGTCATCGCTTTAGCTTCTTTACCCAAGAACTCTGCCCATTCTTCGTCATCCATATCAGGTTCGATGAAGTATATTGGGCGATCGTGGTTAACCGCTGCTTTGTGAAGCCTTCTTGGTTCCGGGTCTGGAAATCTTCCTACTTGTAATCCTTCAACGCCGTAGGCGAGCATTTCGAGATAAAGTCCATCCAAACCTCCGTTGAGAATTGCGCTGTCCAAATTGATTCCAGAGTCTTCAGCCTCTGCTTTTTCTTCTTCAGCCCAAACATCTACTTCCTCGCTGGAGCCCATAATTCCCAAACCGTGCCAATTTAGGCGTGGCCTCATTGCATTAGGCAAAACCACAGTTGGTAAGACACCGTGCAGCACAATCGTGCCGCCTTCGGGGTCCTTCCAGTGGATATCGTCCCAGTCAAGATTCATAGTGAATCACTGATTGTTGTTTACCCAATCTCTCAGGCTATCGATATCCCAACCTTGGTCAAAGTAACCTTGGATGGTTGCTTGGTCCCATTGCGGGAATTCAGCCATAGCTGCAGCCATGGTTGGATCAACGCTTGCTGCCGGCGGCCCAGCGGATGGAGGTCCTGCTCTTGGCAGGTCAACTACCGCTTTGTCGACCTCTTCCTCGTACTCGTATTCATACTCGTAAGTGCCGTCAGAGGAACCTCTTCTAGCGAGTACAACGACTACCAGCAGAAGTATCAGAATAAGAGTGCTTAATCCAATAACTATCAGCATACCAGAGCCGGACAAGAATCCGCCATCGTCAGATGCTTCAGCCACGTTGAATGATTTGGAGAATTCTGAGCCGTTCCACAAAGGCATGTTTGATTCTGCATCTACTATGATGAAGTACATACCACTGGTTGGATTTCCAAATACCTCAAGGTCTGTAACGAAGATATTCTCCGTTGTACCCATTGCGATTTCATCGGTCGTGAAGGTTAACTCAGTTGTTGGGAATCCACCATCCTTAACCGACTGAATCTCAAGAGTGATGTTACCATCTTTGGTTCCATCATTCTTCAGAGTGATTTCTAACTCTGGCGTATCTCCGACTTCTGGGCTCTTTGGTGTCATTCTAACGTCTATGACCTTGAATGATGCTTCTTCGTAAACGAGTCTGTATTCAGAGTTGTGAATTGGGTCGCTAGAATAAATTCCGCTTACTCCCTCAATACCATCTAATCCGACAGTAGGACCGCCTGCTTCAATTTCCCATCCAGCAGAGTCTCTACCCTCAATCCACAACACGATGTCGATTCCAGTAAGTTGGGACTGAGTTGGGCTGATAGGGTCAGGCCACAGATCTACACAGTTTGCGCTAACTAGGTAGTCTCCACCCTGGATCTTCAAATCGAGTGGAGCTGATAGTGGGTTTATGCCGAACTTCTGACCATATACCGGCCAAGTCTGATTGGTGTCAGCATCTACGTAATATGACCACATTAGGTTGACTTCACCAGCAATTAGTGCTGCATTCTCTTCGATAACTGCCTCTACGCTCACACAGTTAAGGGCAGAAGATGGCATAGTGTTGCCAAAGACTTCTCCGTTCAATCCAGAACTTGCTTCCCATGAATCATCATCGATTTCTGGTTGGCTTGCGTCGACCTTAATCTTGAACGAGCCACAACCATTTGCACTATTTCCATCACAGATTTGTGCGGTTGTGTCTGTTGCACCATCAGGTAGGTTCACAAGCCTAAATGTGTAGGTATACTCGTTGTTTATTGGTGGAGCTGTGATGTTAATTGCAAACGCTCCTCCATCGATAGTATGTAGGGTTGGTCCATCTGTCTTTGAGCCATCTGCACCACCAGCTGGGTATGCGAAGTATCCCTTACTACCATCCATCATTGCTTCTTGACGTGTAATTTCAACAGTAAATTCACCTTCAGGCAGAACATACACTCCGAAGTTAATTCCGTCAACATAGGCGTATTGTCCCTCCATCAGAATTGTATCACTTGGGAAAACGAAAGCGACTTCAACATCTTGCGAATATGGGTAATCCATATCTGTGAATGAAGGAGTAATTCCGTTTCTGAAATCGAGTTGGATTCCATCACTGTATACCCAGCGCTGCTTGTGTCTGCCACCGCTTTCACTCATCAGGGATGGGTCTCTGTCCATATCCTTGATTCTGAGTTGTGGAATCATGGTCCCTCCACCGATTCCTATAATGTCCCAGTTCATTCTGATTGGTAAGTCTAGATAGAACTCATCTTCGAATGGATCAATCAAACGACCGCCATCCATTCTGAGGACCTGTGGACCATCGCTGTCATCGCCTGCTTCAATGATTTCAATGTCATCAGATTCAGTCCATGCTGTTTCGTTTCTTGGCGAGTAGTAAACAACCATGTCATCTGGACCTAGGTCGATTTGGAAATAGTTGATATCTCTCCATCCGTTTTCATCTGTAGCTTCCACGATTAGATGGTACTGGTTACCAGCGTACATTGTCATGTTCCAAGGTCCTTGGTAGAAAGGTGCACCTTCGCTTGGATTGTGAAGGCGATTTCTATCTGAATCTTCAATGAAGAAATTTCTGATGTTTGGAGTCTTTGCATCCATTGAAACATATGTGACCAAATCATTGTCGAAGCCTGCCATTCCACCATCGATTGGGTTTCCACCGATGTCGGTTCCCTCAACATAGATGCTTACCTTGCCTGGTGGATCTTGTCCCTTGTTTGCGTCATCGCTGAAGGTTCCAGTGTAATTTGCAGTAGGTAGGTTACCATCGCTGTACAGTGTCAAAATTGCATACTCATCTGGGTCTGCGATTCCGTCCATGTCAGCATCGTGGTCATACTCGACCCAGTAGTACATGTCTAGACTTGTTGGAGGCTCAGGTATGTCCTGAGCAAGAACTCTAACCTTCTGCTGAGCGTTTGGAAGAACCCACGTGTCGTCGACTAGGTTTCTCCAATTCGACCAAATCGACTGGTCGAAGTTAGATGCCTTCAGAACAGAGATATTGATTAGCGTAGGAGAGTAAGTGTCGATTGATAGATTGAAAGGAATCGCACAATCAGAATCTGCAACTATTGGTGCAGGAGGACACAAAGTATCTCCGCCTTCATATCCGTCAATCATGAAGCGATATGTTGCTTGACCTGCTGCTGTTGAGCCAAGGTCGACATCCCAGTCAAAGTTGCCCCCAATCACGCCAGATTTGTTCGAAATTTCAATCCATTCTGATACAACTGTACCGTTTACAGTTTGCACGTCCCAGCGCTGTAGAGACAAATTGTAGGCTGTTGGATCTGGAGCAACATCCAGTCCTTCAAGTCTGATACTTCCCATCAGGTTGATATTTTGGTTTGATGTTGCTGCAGTCAAATCTTGTAAGTCACCTGCATCATTTCTCAACTCAAATGCGGAAATCAAAGCATCGTTTTCAATAGCATTTCCATTTGCTGGAGCGAGAACAACTGCGCCCGGCAAACCGTTAACTCCGTTGTCCGCAATCAAATTTGCATACATTCTCAGTTCAGGAGTATCTTCCCATGCAGTGTTCACTCTGAATCTCCAGGTAACATGCATTTCGTCTCCAACCTCGGTGTAGGAAGAGGATTCCATTGTAACTAAGTTGTCTGGATCATACGCTTCATTGAATAGTGAAAGTTCTGAGAAAGACAACTCGACTAAACCACTGGATGATTCCATCCTCAGCCTTGCCTCTGCAAATGCCGCATTTGTAGAGGAGTCAATGCTGTGAACTGACTTAACTTCGATAATGTCACCATTAGGGTAAAGACCGGTTGGGTTACCGGTGATGGAAATAGAAGAATCATATCCGGATGCAGTGGTAATTGCGAGGTCAGAAAGCATAACTGCTCCTCCCGAGCCACCACTAAGTGCAATTGGTACAGCAACTTGTGCACCACTACCCAATGCAATACCCTGATTCAACTCTCTGTCGAAGTTTGCTGCAGCTCCGAGTGTTGTTTCCCATTCGTACACAATGTCGAGGTTTCCGACGCTTACATGTGTACCACTAGATGCATTTTGGTTTGAAACCTTGAACTGGAAAGTTGCCCATTCGTTACCATACGCATCAATGTATGATGCTTGTAGTAACGGGTTGTTCATGAGTGAATTAATTGCATCCTTGAATGCGATTCTTGGATACATTGTCTCGTGTGCCAGCAAGGACTGATTTGGCATAGTACCTAGAGCGACAACTTGACCGCTTGCCACAAGTGAAAGGTCGAATGCACCCGCTGTATTGTCGTATAGAATTACGTCTGCTAGGTTGATTTCCGAACCAATTGGTAACATGAACCCAGCACCTGTCGCTTCACCGTTGATATTCAGAGTTAGCGTTGAACTGTCCATGCCATAGTTGACACCATCTACCGCTCCTGCCCAGAAGGTTGTTTGGCGCCCGAATGCACCGAATGCTGGTTCATTCATTCCCCACTCAACATCGCCATCGTTAGCAATATCGATTTCAACTCCTGTGGAACTGTGACCGAATTCTAGATCAAACCACAACTCTGACATATCACATGGATTCTCGTAGAACAAAATTGACGAGAAGCCGAATATTGGGCTATCAGGCACCCACTTTTGTCCAACGGTTACGTTTTGGATTGTCTCGTCTCGAAGAGTCAACTCGATTGTTGCGGTCTCTGCACAATTGTCTATTACCACCGGTGTAACTGCAACTATTGGCTGAGAGAACTTAGTTCTTGGAATAGGCGGGTTGAAAGAGTAATCCAAAACTGATGGCTCGTAAATTATTGGTTCAGCACCTCCTTGAGAATACCAAACACCGTCAATTATGGATGGACTGCTGATAATGTTAGTATCATTGAGACCGGTTCCGATTCTGGTTCCGATTGTGATACCATGCAGAACTGCAGTGGACAGCTTGTACTGCCCGGTGTCGAAATCAAATCGCAAGTCGATTACAGGATATTCAGAGGCATCGATGCCCCACAGTTCGATAATTGGCCCTTCAAGGTTGGTTACTTGATTTCCGTCTCTATCCATGACAACTTCAGTTGTTCCGCCTCTCAGAGCAGTAACCGTTAGAGAGTTGGTTGGCGTAGTTTCTTGTTCTAATGTTAGGACACCATATCCATCAGGGAAACCCGGATTTGGATTCTGCTTTGGAGTGAATCCCTTCACTGTCATCCATCCGGACTGAGGAAGTGGGTTACCCATTCGGAAATCATCGATAAACCAACCTGGCATTGTTGAGTTTTCAGGGGCACCTGTTCCAGAATTGTGCTTCATTACGAACTTCATTTGGACATATTTTCCTGCGTGAGCTTGTAGGTTTACTGCCATGTCTGCCCAACCGTCAGGGTTTAGAGTCGGGTGAGTTGATTCTCCACCTAGAGCATAATCATTACCTGATAGCGCATCGCAAGATTGAATCTTACCATTTCCGAATCCGATTGGATACAAGCCATTCACATAACCTACTCCGGAAGAATTAGCAATGTCGAAAGGTACGTAACTCCATGAGGACAACTGGTCTACAGGGGGGAAATTACTAGGTGATGATGAGTTTCTAACCATCATGTAGCCACAGTCGTGGTAGGTGTTAGTTGGGTTCGTACCAGGGTTGGTTTGTGTCCAATGCATGCCGTGCCAACTAGAGAAACGAGCAATGAAAGCACCTGGGTCGACTTCCATAGCAGGGGTTACCAAACTCGTTGAGTAAGCCCCATTGTCGTCGGTTGTGTAATCATTATCGAAATCGTACATGTTTGTGCCCCAACACTCGTTACCAGTGTTACAATTGTCATTGAGAACTGATCCGTCCCCTAGAGTTCCATGTTCCCAACCAGGAGATGTCATCAGTGGAGGAGAGGTTGCATCACTGAATCCACCGTTTGTTCTTTCAAAATCTGTGGAGTAGCCACCACTAACTAGACTCACAGTGTCTTCTGTGTAAGTGAAATCGCTTTGTGTAGAGAATTCAGTTTGTTGGTTATTGTAGAATGGATCCCAAACGTATTGTGCGCTGTCAGAGTTGATTGTTGTGTAGGTTTCATGGGTAGCCATGTCGGTTGAAATCTTCACACTAGCACTTGTCACAGTGTCACCTGATGGAAGATTTACTGTTCCGTCTACTATGTTTGTATAATCTGGACCGTCTCTGACTTCGACAGTTACCTCACTTTCTCCACCACTGAATGTGCTAACATTTGCTGCTCCAGCCATGGGTGAAATAATCATCAAAACTGAGAATACCAAAGCGGTAATTGCACTCTTATTGTCTTTCATTGGGCTACCCTCTTTGCCTACGGAGGCAAGTTCGGCATAAAAGACCGACGGGAGTGTGAGCAAACGGGTTCCCCCCTTTAGGGGGGGACCCGAATGGTTCACAAATTTACAACTCTTAATTGTGAATAACAATCCTTAGCAAGGTGCTGCAAGCCACCCACCCTCTCTTCAGACCTCTCGAGCCACTCTTTGTTTGCTACGGTCGTTGGCTTACTTGGACCAAGGGCGTCGCAAATCTCAGGACCTTCACTAATCTCTAAGGTCCCAATATTCCTTGCCATTGTCATTATATCCACTTTATCGAATGCTAATAGTGGTCGAAGAGGTATGAGGTCTGATGCTATCTCAATCCCACCAAGGTTACCCAAAGTTTGGCTGGATACTTGCCCTAGATTTTCACCCGTGAGCAAATGTGTTGCTTCTATTTCGTGACCTCTGATAGTTGCTATGGAACTGAACAGTCTCTTCATGTGTATGAAATATTCAGTGTGATTCCACTTTTCAGTGAACAATGCTAACTTTTCAGCAACAGGTACAACCACTAACTCTCTTGACAAATTTTCACGGGCTGCATCTCCAAGCGGTCCTTCAAAATCTAGCAAATATCGAAGTAGGTCAATCGTTTTCTGTTCAGGGCCTGGACCAGTGATGGGTTCTTGCGATGCATGAACTGGATATATTTTCCAACCTTTCATCAACATGCGAGCAACCGCAACAGGAGAATCGATTCCACCGCTAACAAGTGCGACGCATACTCCCGACATGATTACCTCGTGAAATCGGCAACACATCAATTCATAGGATAGGATGGGTATATTGCACATGGATTGAAGATGGGTAGGTATGTAGGAGTATACATGGAACCCTTCAGTACTGAACCTGTGACCCTTATCGAAGAGGTATTTCCTCAAGACACAAATGCCTACAACACATTGTTTGGAGGTAGATTGCTGTCCCTTATGGACAAGGCCGCAGGTATTGTGTGCGCTAAATTCGCACACAGAGAATTCGTAACAATATCAATCGATACGCTGGAATTCAAGGCTCCAGCAAGACAGGGAGATTTGATTGAAGTAACCGCAAAAATCGTTTTCACCTCAAACAGGACTGCGTGTGCAAGAGTCACAGCATGGGCAATGAACAAATCTGATTGGTCCAAGACAGAAATTTGTGATGGTTACTTTTTCATGGTTGCAATAGATTCAATGATGCGCCCGATACCTATACCACAATTCACTCCAGTTTCTGATGAAGAAAAGGAAGATTGGATTGCAGCTAAGGCTATTAGGGATCACATGATTTCTCAGAAGAAGAAGAAGTGATTCAATCGTCAATTCTTGGAATTGATTCGACGTTTTCAGACCTCTTCTTTTCCGTGCTTACACAATCTGAGAAACTTGTTGGAATATCAGGCTTAGGAGCGATGTGCGACAACATGTGGTCCAGTTGTTCATCGCTAACGCTGCCACCATTGCTCTTTGCGAGATTTTGAATCGATTCTGCTACCTGGGACTGACGACTGCTCTCAGACTGTAATCTAAGTGAATCTGTGGTTCTGGAGCGACCACGGAAAATTCGCTTTGAAATTCTGCTCGCTCTACCTAAGGTCGGACTAACTAACTCAGCGATTACAGAACGGCCGCGTAATGATGCAGTGGTTGACTTTCTCACCCGTAATCGGTTTGTTTTGGGTTTAGCAACCAATTTACTCATCTTTGGATAGCGCTCCCTCGGACTTTCAATCTCCTCAGGGATAATCTCTGCTTCAAGAGGGACATCTCTCCTTGCGGATGCGACAAGAGATGGGAATTCCTCTTTCTCTTCAGCAGGTTGGAGTGGTGTGTCCGGAGATGAGAACATGTCAGGTGTTGAGTGCGGCACGTGTGCGCCATTAGCTCCAACGAAGGAAGGAAGGAATTCGCTTGGAAGAGGAGTTGGTTGTGGTTGCGTTTGTTGGTTGAAAGAGTGCGTTTGCCCATTTTGATTCAACATTCCATATGATGGCATCCCGGTAGGGGTTGCTCGATGGACTTGGTTGTATACCGGTTGCTGTTGCGGCTCTTGCCACCCATTTTGCATCACTTGGTTTCTCTGAGTGAACAAGTTGGCTTTCGAGCGAGCGAGCAGACCTTCTGAAATCTGTGGATCTTCGATTACCTCTTCTTCCCACCCGGGTATATCCAAGTCGTTGATTACAGTGGCTGGACTTTCAAGTTCAGCATCAAGAATTTCTTCATCCATCTCCATTGTATCGATGAAGTGGTTTATCACTGCAGAAGGGAACAATTCAACCGGTTCAGGAATCGCTTCAAGTTCATCGCTATTGGCCGAGCGAGGATAGTCAGAATCGCTAACTATGTTATCTACACTCGCTTTTGCAGCCTCAATGGACATACCCTCCTGTAGTCTTTTTATCAGTGCGCAGAGCCTCATTATCGACAAGTCCGGACCGAACACAACGTGGCAGTCATCCGCATTTGTATCAATAATCAAAGTTGGCTGCTTAGTGAAATAGTGAGCTGCAGATAGTACAATTCCAGCAGCGCCAAGAAGTGCCTGAATCTTTCCTGTCACTCCTCGCCAAGCGACCCAAATGAGAATTAAACCAACAACTGCGAGCCACCCAGGCACAAGATTTGTGTCATGATGGTGAACTCTCTTAATCGCATTCAAACGAATGTCAAGAGCGTGTCCATTTCGAGACTCAAATGAGACCTGGTTCTCGTTTAAGGTCGCCCTGACCTTACCGCGAACTCCGCCCAGCGACAACGAGCGGAATTTTATCCCCGCTCCATTGACACCGAGCCCCTCTGGCCTCGTGTCCATACGCATCCCGAACCAGCGAAGTGGAACCCGAGGTTATGAACCCACCGTTTTCCCCTCCTATGGAGGGGCCAATATTCGAGGTGTCTCATGATAGCCGAGACAACTTTGCACTTCCCATAATTCTAGGCTTAGAATCAAGTTGTGCTAACAGAACAACTGGAGGATTTTCCTTCCTGATGAATAATGGCGAATCCCAAGCAACTTCAAGGCCCGAGTCAATTGATTCTACCCTTCCAACAACAAATTGGAGGTCCACGCTGGCGTGTACGACATCACCAACAGCCAAAACTCTCTTTTGGAAAGGAGAAACGCTAAGTTCGATTGAGCTCTTTTCGTGCTTTTCAAGACATAGTGGAATTGAGATTCCCTTGTTCTTATCTTCGACTGCAGGATGAGTTACTAGTGAGCCGCCAGTTAGGTGCTCTTCCTTTGTGTTCCTCAATGCGATTCCAACACGGTCTCCAGCGACTGCTTGCTCGACGTCATCGTCCATGACCTGAAGACTCTTGACAGTGCCAGGACCTTCTGCTGGCAAAAGATGTAACTCATCGTGTACAGATACTGAACCGGATTGGACATACCCAATCGCTACTAAACCGATACCTTTCACATTGAAGTGTTGGTCGATTGGAACAACCAACGGCTCTTGCTTTGCGGACTCTAAATCGCCAGATATTTCATCCATCAAACCGTACAGTGCATCTCTAAGTTCGATACCGTCGGTGCTTCCTTGTTTCCAAGATGAAAGTCCTGCTTGAGCGACGAATGCTTTGATTTGGTCTTCATCTATCCATTCACCTTGAGGTGGATTGATCACGAATATTCCTTTGCTGATACCTGCTGATGCAAATCCAACCAATACCTCACCAAATGTAGCATCAATTGCACTAACTTCGATTAGTCCGACTCTTGCAGCGCAAAGGGAATTGAAGAATGGACGAATTCTTTCGGGCATTTTTGCCGGTCTAATTATAGACAGAATCCTTGGACCGTCTGCGCTTGATTCCTTGTGCACATATGTATGAACATCCCTTTGGTCAGTTGCTTTAGCTATCGCTTTAGCCAAATCGTCGCTCCCAATCATAGCGATGTTCAGTACTGTCATGGTCGGCCCAGAAAGGGCACGTTCTTGAGCATAGTGCAATCAAGAAGTCTTTGTTATACTTCTATACTCTAAAAGTCTAGATTCATATTCATCGGCACTGAGTTTTCTTATTCTTTCAGTGCCAAAACTCTCGATAGTGAATGAGGCGGTGACAGTTGCATGTACAAGAGATTCTGCCAATTCCTCTCTGCTTACCTCACCGGAATTTTTTGACAGATAGTGTGCAATAGAGCCTGCAAAACTGTCACCACACCCAGTGGGATCAACCAAATTTGATGTTGGAAATGATGGCATTGAAATCATGCCTTCTGGATGGAATGCAATAACACCATTTTCTCCTTTCTTGACGACGAGAATACCACCATTTTTCATTTCCAAAACAGCTTTTGCTGCGACTATCAAGTTCTCTTCACCGGCCAACATCCTCACCTCGCCATCATTCAGAATCAAAATGTCAACTTGTTTCATGACATCTTTGAGTTCTTGGTTTGCAATTTCAATCCACAAATTCATCGAATCTAGGAGTGATACTCTACTAACCTCAGTCTGAGATAGTACTGAAGCTTGAAGTGCGGGATGCAGATTTGCACACATCAAAACCTTCGTTTTCTTGAGTGATTGAGGAACTTTAGGTTGGAAATTCTCGAAAACGTTGAGGTGGGTTTCGTGCGTTACCGCCTCAGCCATAGAACCATGGTAAGAGCCCTTCCAACGGAATGTTTCGCCTTGATTCACCTCGATACCTGAGATATCTAATCCCGCTTTCTCGTACCATTCCATGTGCTCAGATTGGAAATCTTGCCCAATAACTCCAACAATTCCCACACCATTTCCAGCATCCCCATTGTTGTGAAATGCTGCTGAAAATCCACCATAAGAGGCTGAACCTCCCAATTCGTTTTCTACCGAACCAGCAGGTGTTTCTAAGCTATCATAGGCTAGGCTGCCAACTATCAATACGTCCATTCGAATCATCCCAGAAGTTCTTGATGCTCGTCGATATATGCGATTGTGATATCACCAGCAAGGAAATCTTTCTCATCCATAATTCTTCGATGAAGAGGAATCAAATGGTCTACACCAGTGATGAGTGTTTCATCCAACGCAGTACGCATCCTGCGAACGGCGGATTCTCTGTCTGGCCCCCATGTCAGCAGTTTAGCGAGCAGACTGTCAAAACAACCCGGCATCTCGTAACCTGGATGTGCGTGTGTGTCACATCGAATACCGAACCCTGATGGGAAGTGGCATTCCCAAAGCCTTCCAGGTGAAGGAACGAAGTTTGTCGTATCCTCTGCGTTCAACCTACATTGAATTGCATGACCTCTAATCTTAATATCATCCTGAGTGAGAGGAAGGCTTTCACCTTGTGCTACTCTGATTCCTAGTTCGACTAGGTTGTAGCCTGTAATTAGTTCAGTAACTGTATGCTCGACTTGTACACGTGGGTTGACTTCAAGGAAGTAGAAGTCCCCATTCTTATCTCTCAAGAACTCAAATGTTGCAAGACCTTTGTAGCCTACAGATTCTGCTCCAGCGCAAACCAAAGCACCAACCTCTGCTCTTTTCTCGTCGCTCAACCAAGGCCCCTCTTCAATCAATTTTTGGTGACGGCGCTGGATTGAACAGAATCTTTCGCCAAAGTGAATTGCTTTTTCACCATCCGCCAACACTTGGAATTCAACGTGCTGCGCACCTTCAATATATTTCTCAACGAAGACTCTGTCATCGCCGAATGCTGATTTCGCCCTGCCTTGACATAGTTTGAGCGCGCCTTCGAATTCGTCTGCAGCGTGTACAATCTGCATTCCAATTCCGCCGCCTCCAGCTGCAGCCTTGATAATTACTGGATAACCGATTTCATCAGCCAACTCGCTTGCAACCTCTGCAGAGGAAATCGGCTCACTACTCCCTTTAGCGGTAGGGAGGCCTGCTGCTTCCATTGCTGCTCTGGCCTCTATTTTGTCCCCCAAGAGAGTGATTACACCAGATGCCGGACCGATGAATGTGATCCCTTCTTCCTCTAGCCTCTTTACAAAGTGTGCGTTTTCTGCCAAGAAACCGTAACCTGGGTGGACTGCATCACACTCTAGGTCTTTAGCAGCCTGCACTACTGCTTCGATGTCAAGATATGAATCGAGTGGGTTTGCCCTCATTATCGGGTATGCAACATCAGCTAGCCTAACTGGCAGTGAGAGCCTGTCTTCTCTGCCGTGAATAATTGCAGCCTCGATCCCCATGTCTCGGAGGGTTCTCAGAATTCTCAATGCGATTTCTCCACGGTTTGCAATCAGTACGCGCTTGAATCCCATATCCATGGCTAAACCAATCTATTCTAAGATGAAAGCGGTCAAATTAGTGTGGAAAAAGCAAGTAATTACCCCCGATTTACGGAAACAATTTACTGATTTATGTCGTACTAGGTCAAAATTACCCGCTGCCCTTATACGATACTTGAACGATTCATCCTCATGACCGAGAATACGGCGACGGGCGCTTCCACAATCAAAAGATTGGCTGGAAGAGACCTAAATCAAGATGGTAAAGTCATAAATTTGGTAATCTGTGGATATTCGAGATACTACAATTATGAATGGATTGAAGAACAGTTAGAACAATGGATAAAGTGGAACGATTACCCTGATCTAATCATTATTGGAGGCGCAAGTGGAGTTGACTATTTGGTAGAGAGATGGGCTACAAATCAAGCCATTCCAATGGCGATTTTCACTGAGGCTTGGAATCAACCAAGACAAGGTCTCGAAGATTCTGGCAGACCTGAGGCTGCACCTACCCTCGGCGAAAAAATGTTAGAGAACGCAACTCACTTAATCGCATTTCCAGGACCAAATTCAAAATGGACCACCGTAATGATTGAACTTGCAAGACAAAAAGGAATACCAGCTGTATCCGTTCCAACGCCATCTGATGGCGATTGAAATCAATAAACGTCACGCAGGTAACGCTTCTGTTCCTTCATCATCGTCTTCTCGATGAAGTGTGTTGCGTCTTCCTCGGACATTCCACCGTGCTCAATCGCAATTTCAATGAGTGCTCTGTGAACGTCTTTTGCCATGTACTGCTTATCGCCACAGATGTAGAAGTATGCGCCTCGCTCGAACCACTCCCACACTTCTGCTCCGTGCTCCTTTAGCCTGTGTTGAACGTAGATTTTCTCTTCTTGGTCACGAGACCATGCAGTTGTGAACCTGTACATGTGTCCTTCATCCAACCAAGATTCGATTTCATCTTTGTAATAGAATTCTGTCTTGGAGGACTGGTCTCCGAAGAAGAGCCAGTTCTTTCCTGAACCACCATCATGGACCCTTTGTTCCATAAATGCGCGGAATGGTGCAATGCCGGTTCCCGGACCTACCATGATGATGTCAATCGACTTGTCTTCTGGTAATACAAAAGACTTGGTTGGAGACATGAATACTCCAACGTCTGTCTTGTTCACTTCAACCTCATCTGCCATGTAGATGGTACATAGGCCACCTCTGTCTCTGCCGTGATGAGAGTATCTGACGATTCCAACTGTCAATTCAACAAATCCTGGGTGTGCGTCATGGCTGCTAGCGATTGAATACAATCTTGGCTTTAGTTTGTCAATGACTTCAATGAATTCTTCCGGAGTATAACTTACTTCGAAATCTCTCAAAACATCGATGTAATCCCTTGACCAGATGTAGTCTTCCATCGCATCTGCATCGGTGGTTAAGTGTTCGACTCTGCCAACAGGGTCGTCTCCTGGAATTGATGGTAGAAGTTCTGTACCCATCTCTGAGTCACCACCCATCCAGCCAGCACCTTGACCTGAAACTGATTCCCTATACCTATCGATCATCTTTACAGTGATTCTCATTCCGTTTGAACTGACTTTCTCAGTTAATGATTTGACGAACTTCTTGTTTACTCTGTGAATTTCGAAATCCTTCTTTAGAGCCTCCCAAATTGTTCTCTCACCGTTGTGGGTTGTGACCATGTGATCTTGGTCCCAGCCTGCCGTATCAATTAGCAAATCAACAGTATTAGCCGGGTTCTCAGCAAGTACTCCAAGTGCGTCGCCGACTTTGTAGTCAAGACCGGAGTCACCTAAGTCAAAAACGACGTGACGTGTCTCTTTTCGAGACCCTTCGCCGTTCAAGACGTAGCATTCAGTAATCTTAGTCATGTAAGGATTCTTTGCGCTCCAGTTAGACATTGAGGTCACCAGACAAAATCGCCCACCGGAAACGAATAGATGAATGTTAGGTGCGATGGTGTCTTAGAGTGGAAGCGCTTGCACTCATCAATGGTCGAGGTCAGTTTGCTCGGAAGCGGCAACGCATTCCTGCCGTCAGGTAGATTGCACTCGTTCCTGATGATCGACAAACACATCATCGTCGATTGTCCTCCAACCGCCCTAGCTTCACTACGAAAGGCGAAAATAAGTCCAGCGGAGATAGATACAATACTCGTCACACACGTTCACGGAGACCACGTCTTCGGATTCCCTTTCTTCCTCCTTGAGAGAAAATACATCTCTGATAGAGAGGGTGTTAAGCCGCTAACAGTTGCGGGGTCAGCGATTGTTAAGGATAGACTTGTGGAATTGTGCAAACTTGCATATCCTGGCTCTTTAGATGATTTGCTTGAACAAATAAATTGGGTCGACACTCCTACAATAGACGGCTGGGAATTGGAGAGATTTGAGGTATTCCATGAACCAAGTGTTGAACCACATGGCTGGATGTTGACAAGTGATGAAGGATGGTCAATGCTGCATTCAGGTGACTCGGGGCCCTGTGATGAGTTGTGGAATCGGATAAAGAAGTGCAAATTTGCTGTGGTTGAGATGGGAGTTCCAGAGTGGGTTAATACTGACGAGCATCACAAACCAAGCGATATTCAGAGGCTGGCTGAAAATTGTAAAGATACAACACTAGTTCTAACTCACACATACATCGATTCTGATTATCTAATTCTTACAAAGGATTTCCCAGAACTACCTGATAATGTGATTCATGGCGAGGATGGTATGAATTTCACTTTAGATGGAAACGGGGATTTGTGTTAAATTTACACCAATTAATTTAGCATTACTCTATGAGTAAAAATCAACATATTCGGAATTCCGTCAGAGTTCATAGTCCAAGGCTGATTCTTGATTGAAATAAGACGGAATAACGGACGCAAAATTTGGAGATTCCGAATAAAATACCGAGTATAATTTACGTCGGCTATAAAAAAAATTCAGTTCGGAAAATTTTCAAAAAAGTAGTTTCTATTATGTTAATTTATTAAGGATAAGTGGGAAAAAGCGACCCCCTTTTTATACCCCCAATTGGAATGCAAGATTTGGTCAAATCACTGTCTCATTGGAGGTGCCCGGGATTAGCCTTATATGGTGGACTCGGACTCGCCGGAGGCATCACGCACTGTGTGTGATGGGCCTGAAAGTGGTAGTGGAAAAAAACGAGGTGAGACTTTTTGACGAGAAATATTTTCGACGGTATTCTGAACCAGAAAACTCTGTTCGTCGAAAAGGAAGTTCTGCGTCACACTTACCAGCCAGAAACGCTCCCTCATCGCGATTATGAGCGAGACCAATTATCTTTCAATTTAGTTGAAGCCCTCAAAGGTCACATTCCTTCTAACATGATTCTCTACGGCGTCACCGGAGCAGGAAAAACTGCAGTCACCAGGTACGTTTGTGACCAACTTCAATCAAAAGGAGAATCAATAGGAAGAATGGTCCATCCAGTCCTAGTTAATTGCAGACAGATTGACACTCAATATCGAGTTCTATCTCACTTAGGTAATGCATTACTCGAAGATTACGAGAGAGATGAAATTCCCTTCACAGGTTGGCCAACAGACAGAGTGTTCTCTGAAGTCGTCAGGAGGATGAATCAAAGAGGTGGAGTTTACGTTATCGTACTCGATGAAATCGATCACCTGGTAAAGAAAGCAGGAGATGACCTTCTTTACAATCTAACCAATCTAAATGCAGAATTGAAAGATGCAAGAGCATGTGTAATCGGAATTTCCAATGATTTGAAGTTTACAGATTTCCTTGATCCTAGAGTAAGAAGCAGACTCGGTCAGCAAGACATCGTGTTCAACCCCTACAATGCTGAACAACTACAGGATATTCTACGCTCAAGAGCGGAAGTTGGAATCAACAAAGATGCAATCGGTGCGGGTGTAATTGAATTGTGCGCTGCACTAGCTGCACAAGAACACGGTGATGCACGCTGCGCTCTTGACTTACTGAGAGTCTCAACCGAAAAGGCAGAACAGGAAGGGCTTGACGTCGTTGAGCAAAACCACGTCCGAATAGCACAAGCACAGATTGAATCTGACCAAGTTACCCCAGTCATTCGCACACTACCAACTCAACAAAAACTCGTACTGGCTGCAGTATTGATCAACGAGAACAATGGTCTGCGAAACATGCAAACCGGTGAAGTATACCATATTTACAAGCAGGCATGCACAAACATTGGGCAACAATTCCTCACATCAAGAAGAATATCTGGTATTATTTCCAACTTAGACATGCTTGGGTTGATTACTGCAAAGACAATCTCAAGAGGACGATATGGAAGAAGCAAGGAGATTAATTCCTGCATTCCTACAAACATCAATCCTTCAGACATAATGGCAAAGGCAGAACCAGCACTGAGTGAGGTTTTCCAAGCCAAATACCGCCATCAATCTAGGCTTTGAGAGGCAACCCGTCTTATCTTGGCTATGCCAAGACTCTTAAACGCGACTTAGGTCGAACGGCGCATGAGCGACAACGGAGATAATGCACAGGGCAATCTGGGCACAATTCTGTTTAGTCCATCCAACACACTTGCAACTTGGTATTTTTGGATTGGATTACTAGGTCTATTACTAGCAGTTCTCAACCTAATGGGAGTGGTTCATCCTACATACAGAGTTTCTTGGGGTGGAATGCTAACCTTCGAGTACATGAATGACGCATTTGGCGACAAGGATACAGCCCCTGCTTTTGTACCCGGAGATGCATTATTCATGGCGTTCTTTGGTGGAATGGCATTCTTGGGAGCACGCTCCCTAATCGGTGAGGATAGCCCAGGGGAATGGTTCTACAACATGGTGACAAACGACTGGTACAATGACCTATTAGACGTTGAATCAGGGTGGAACTTGGTGCTTGGAACATGGTGCATGCTAGCAAGTATGGTGTTCTACTTCTATTGGGGAATCATGTATATGGCATGGATTGACCCTGGTGTATACTCAATCGCAATCGCTCTCATGGGAGCAGGTATTGTAATGCGAATGCTCTCTTCAGTTGAATACGAAGAGTGAATCAGTGACCATTTCTGCGTAATAACGCATCGAGATACCCCAATATGATTCCCTGCCAAAGCGCTAGGGACCATGATAACAAAACTAGGTTAGAGTATATTCCCTTCTTCGGCAAATCGCTCCTCAGGAAAGAAAGCAACCAGTATAGTGGTGCTGCAGCAATTAAGAGAACCTCTCTCGTCAATGAGTAATACATCGACTCAAGATTTACAACTTCATATGAAGATAGTGTGTTCACATATTGGTATATGGCAAAGCTAAGCAGAGTTAGCAATGGTGTCATCCATAGAACTACCCAAGATGAACCAATAAAGTCATGACCACTTCTCAAGACTTTGTACCTTCGATGTATTCTTACGTGGGCCCTTGCATCACGCTTACGTTTCCCCAGAAATCTCTTGAGCCCTGTTTCCGGTACGTGATTGACAACAGCGTAAGGAGTATACACAATTATTCCACCATCCTGGATTAATTTCAATGAAACCTCCATGTCTTCAGCATGGTACCAAGACGGGTCGAAACCGCCAATTGCTAGAAGACTGTCACGTTTGAACATCGAACAAGGACCGTTTGCTAAGTTAGTTCTCCTAGGCCTGGAGCGATACTTAGACTCAATTTCAATCGATCTAATTCGCGAAATCACGTCATCAGCCCTTCCGAAAACGGTTCTTCCAGTAACTGCAACTATGTTTTCCTCTTCACTAGATTTTGAAGATTCAAGCATTCTCTGAATCCAATCTGCTTCAGGACGCACATCGATGTCTGTAATTGCAAACCATTCTCCTTTGGATTTCTCCAGTGCAGCCATACGTCCAGCAGACAAACCAAGTTTGTCTTGAGAAATCGTAGTTACCAACTCGTGCTTAGACCACTTTTCAACAACTTCTCTTCCACCATCTGAAGAACCATCATCAACAAGAATAACCTCGAGTGGTGAATGTGTTTGTGCTACCAATGATTCCATACATCCATCAATCCAATCGACACCGTCTCTGACACAAACCGCTATCGAAACAAGTGTCAATCTCTCACCTCGAATTTGGAAAGAAGTGTTCTACACTGCTCCTTAGATTCCAATGTTGTTATTCTCAAAACAACTCCTTTGTTTGGCTGTCCATATACCACATTTGTTCCTAGTGGAGCGAGTAAGTGTATCACGATGGGAGCTAGGTCTTCTTCGCCCTCTACTTCGATACACGTAGTTTGGTCATTGTGAAGTGCGGCGGCAACGGCCTTGAATAAAGATGGAGTGATTTGACCAGCTGGGTTATTTGCTTCAAGCATTATGTCGAACTTGCTAGTGTCAACTTTCTGGTCAAGTTCCACACGTTTTGTCATACCATCGATAATTGCAATATCGGCAACAACACCCATTTCCAATAGAGTTGCAGCACATACGTCACCCACTGCAATTATGCTGCCTGGTGCTAAGTTTTCCATTGCTGAGGACATTGCGACTTCCGGAGAATCCTCAGGGCCTGTGAATAACTCTCCATTGGGTTTTTTCAGTTCCTCATCCAGTCCAAAATGAAAGTGATGAGTCTGATTTTTCTGATTTTTATGAACCCATAATTTACCATCACAGTCGATTAATCCAGCTCTTATTCTTGAACTAGAGATTATTCCTCCCGCTTCGTCGAGGCTGTGTTGAACCTCAATAATCTCAAGAGGCAGTAATCCGTTTTTCAATCGCATTTCGTTAATGCTCTGACAATTACTCAGTGTCTCTGGAGTACATACTATGCTGTCACAATCTTTCCGAAATGGTGCTGGACCGTAACTGTCCTCCAATTCATGAGTGGTTATTCTTTCATCCGACCAAGCAATGATCGCCTCACGCCTATCCTCAAAACTTTGCAAAATCGGAGACTTCGCTGCTGACATCTCGTCGTTTGTAATCCAGACCTCTACCAATTCTGCTACCTCAAGTGCTGACTCGAGAAGTGCTTTGTGTCCTTGATGGAACCTATCGAAGGTGCCGCCAACCAAGCAGCGCTCCAACTTCGCCATGATTACCACTGTCTTTGGATGGCTATTCAATGAATCGCAAGAAAGGTGTGCCCCGAACCCGTAACAGCCCCTGTCATCGTCTCCTCGGGAGCTTGACCCAGGGTCAGGGCGTCTGTGCAGCCGGTTGGTTGTCTCACTCTCA
>DAYA01000060.1 GCA_002506705.1 Euryarchaeota archaeon UBA550 | reverse complement strand
ACCTCTGTGGCGAGATGTCGCACTTCGTCTCTCAAAGAGCCGTAGTAACTGGGCACAACCAAACCTTAGCCGCTTGAGCCGCCACTGCCCTGAGGGCGTTACAGTCCTCGTACCAGGCAAGTTGCTCGGCAGCGGAGAGGTTTCGGCCAAGCACGACGTCGCCGCATACAGTGTAAGCGCTGGAGCCCGTGAGAAGATTGAAGCAGCAGGAGGCAGAGTCCTTTCGCTTGCTGAATTAATGAACGAAAACCCAAACGGATCGGGGGTGTACATCCTTGGCTGAAGGCAAGACATTCGTCTACGACGCTGATGGTCTAATCCTAGGTCGTTTGGCTAGCACAGTTGCAGATCTTCTATTGAAGAGCACACGTGCTGGAGACAGTGACCAAGTGGTTATTGTAAACGCAGAGAAAGCAGTCATTTCTGGCAAGCCTTCCGCAGTTTACGCAAACTACCACGAAAAGTACGCACTGAACCACGCTCGTAAGGGACCTTACTTCCCACGTATGCCTGACATGATTCTGAAGAGAACAGTCAGAGGTATGCTACCATACCAAGCAAAGAGCAGTGGACGCCGTGCACTACGCAATCTACGTGTTGAAATCGGCTGCCCAAGCCACCTTTCAGGTGATCTTCCAGAAGGTCACGAAGCAGGTGACGACAGCAAGATTCGACGCCCACTTCCACAGCGTTTCGTACGCTTGGGAGATGTCAGCGCTAACCTAGGCGCACCAGCACACCGATGGAACGGAGGTGAGCAGTGATGGCTCGCAAAGGAAAGAAAGTTGTACACACATCAGGTAAGCGCAAGACTGCAGTTGCTCGTGCAACTGTAAAAGCAGGTAAGGGAAGAGTTCGTGTAAACAGCGAACCAATCGAAATCCTACAACCAGCTCTTTCTCGCCGCAAGGCAATGGAGCCGCTAATCATTGCAGATGCAATGAACCGCCTATCCAAGGTTGACATCAATATTCTAACTCACGGTGGAGGAGTTATGGGTCAAACCGATGCAATCAGAACCGCAATCGCCCGTGGATTAGTTCACTACAATGGTGGCGCTGAAGGACTTGATGAAGAACTTCGAGACGAATTCCTACGCTTTGACAGGAGCCTTTTGGTTAACGACCCACGTCGTAAGGAACCAAAGCACCAACTTGGTCGCGGTGCTCGCCGAAAGAAGCAGAAGTCTTACAGGTGATTTAGATGATTATACCAATACGTTGTTTCAGTTGTGGTGCACTTATCGCTCACAAGTGGGAAGAATTCAATGAAAAGAAAGATGCAGGAACAGACGTAATGACAGCACTTGACGAACTTGGTTTCGAAAGATACTGCTGCCGCAGAATGTACGTTTCACACATCGATCTAATCGACGAAGTTGCACCATTCAGTGCATCCCGTGAGTGAATAGGTTCGATTCAGATTCCCCAGGCAAGGGCTTGTGGGTTAGCTTGGCCTATACTTGGCGGCTGGGGGCCGTCAGACCCCAGTTCAAATCTGGGCAGGCCCACTGCCTGGGACCTATCTTGGAAATTAGTCACCGAAGGTGACTAGGAAGCAATGAGTTCATGTTGTATGAGGCATTACGCCGAGATATGAGACTTCGTTCTTTGTTTCTAGCAGCCTTGATGACACTATCCGTATTGTCGGGCGTTGTTGCTAATGATACCGTAACTACTCAGGATGTAGACATATCTGGAAATTACGTAATGACTGGAAATTACACGGTCTCACACGGTACTACGCTGACAATTAAACCCGGAACTGTAGTTGACATGCAAGATTACTGGATGAAGGTCGAAGGTACACTTATCGCAGATAACGCGACAATCATGTCCTCCATACAGACTACAGGCCAAGGTTCTCACAATGCAGGAGTCTGGGATGCATTGACCATAACTCAAGGAGGTACAGCAATTCTGGATAATGTGACAATTTCAAATGCTAAATCATGTATTATTGCTGACGGTACTCTTACTGCTACATCACTAACGATTGAGGATTGTTTGATTGGAATTGAGGTTGCAGGCCAGGCGGACATTTCTACTCTAACAATCGAGAGCGTTGACAACGACGGATTGAGAATAAGTGGCTTGGCAACACTTTCTGATGTGATATTGAGTGACACCACGACAGGCCTCGCTTCAACCGGAACGGTTGCTCTAACAGGCGCAGATTTCACACAAACAGGCACAGGTGTTTCTCTGACAGGAGGTAGCGCAGATATTGAGGATTTGAATTTCGTAAGCGGTGTTGGTAATGCTGTCAGTATCAGTTCTAGTGCGTCAGGAGACATCGATGGAATGACGGGAACCTCAAGGAATGCAATCGTAGCAATCGATGCTAATGGATTCTCATTATCCAATATCGATATGTCTGGTGAAAGACTGATCAACTCATGGTCTGCAGGTAACTTGTCAATTTCTTATGCAGTTTACGACTCTACAAGCCCAGAAACACCAATCGACGTTAGAACTTCAGAAACTGTCACTCTTTCTCATGTTTCCCTCACTGGGCAATTCTCCTCAATGCAGGGTGCCTATGATGCGCCATGGATTGGAATGTCTCTAGCAGGAAGTGGAACATACAAGATAGATAATTCATCAATAGAATCTACTAATACGGCGTTGGTGACCAGCGGAACTGGCACCTTGTCAGTTTACGATACAACGTTCACCTCAGAGACCAATGGACTGTCTTTCTCAGGAATATCTGCGACCATTTTGGATTCGGTAACAGTCAATATGTCCTTGGATGCAGTAAGTGGAATTGACATATTGCAAGGTCACCATGAATTCTCACAATTAGAAGTAAATATGCCGTTCAACCAGTTTGAAACAGGTAGTACTGGAATTGAAGCATGGTGGTGCTCAATCGATTCTGATGAAGTTACAGTAAACGGATTTGCAAACAGTTTCGCATTGTACGAATCGATGGCAGAATTCGATGACCTAAATCTACTCGATTCAAGCGAGCAAGGCCTCTATGCAAGCTCCTCAATGCTTTATGTTTCAGACTCACTAGTAACCAAGATCTCAGATACTGGTTTGAATATGGTAGCATCTAGTGCAGTTTTGCGAACTTGGGATGCATCTTATCACGAAGATGCATCTGTTATCGATGCAGACTCAGAAGTCACAGCCTGGTCTATGACTTCAACCAGCAACCTAGATTCAGACTCAACAGGAGACGGAATCCTCAACTACGGTACAACTCAAACATTGAACATAGACACAGCAAACAGCAATCGTTTGTGGGAAATGACGGTAAATTTCGAAGATTTGACAGGCAACCCGGTTGATGCAGATTGGCACACTCTAGGATTCAGCGGTACTGCTAATTCTGGTAGTGCGGTTTTGCCGGTCAGTGAAATAGGCTCTCAAATAACCGCTACATTCGCTGGTGTAGGCGCAATATCTACGCCAACTGGAACTCAAGGAGGGACTCACACAATCCAGGTTCCGATTATGCCTCAAGGAGATTGGACTCTACCTGCGGGTTCCGTAGTTGTACTCGGTCCAACAGAAGATGGAATGCCTCACTCTGCAGGCGGTAATATCACGATTCCAGCAAATGCTAACCTAATTCTCCAAGATACCGCGTTGACTATTCCAGCATATGCGACACTGATGGTTGATAGCTACGGCAACTTTGAGGGGGAAAATTCCGAATTCCACGGAGATATTGTTTCGCATTCTGCTGATTTTGCGAATTCACCATCATCTAACTTGAGCGTTCATGGCGATGTATTTTGGACATCTTGCCAGAATGATATCGATGTATACAATCTAAACATCAATGGCGAGGTAGAACTCGATAATTCTTGTAAAGTTACAATTAACTCAGGTAGTGTTCCAAGCAATACAACGGTTGGAGTTGGAGCGGTGTTTGAGATAGTCAACACACTCCATGTGACAGTCCTTGACAAAGGCGAACCGGTTCCAGGAGCTACCATTTCAGTAGGCGGCCAAAGTGTTTCAACCGACGCAAACGGAATGGCGACCAAATCAACAACATCTCTTATCGTCGATTCTAGCGGTACTACAACCTCTGGTCTTGTTCAAGTTCAGATGAGCGTTGGGCAGATTACAGATTTGATGGGTTGGGATACATCGATGTCGATGGAACACACATTCATCGCATCTACGATTTCTGGAGGAACTCTAGATTCTTGGCTTGAATTAGAAAGGGCTTGGAGTCCATATCATCTAACATCTGACCTAGTTATTCCGGCAGGCGAGACAATGACTGTCAACGATGGAGTTTTCCTTCGTGTAGCAGACCAAGTTACAATCACAGTCGAGGGTACATTCACTGCAGGATACTCTACGATTTCATCAATGGGTGATGGTGCTAGGTGGGGTGGTTTAGTAATCGGAGGAGATGCTGAAACAACAGCAATGCTAATTGGTACAAGCATGGTTGAAGGAGCACCATTGGTTTCTATTGAGGGTCAATCAGACACAGTCCTAAGCCACGCATATTTGGCACGTTCCAGCAGTGCAGAGCCACTTCTTCGCTCAACAGGTAGCGCATTCATGGCTCAAATGAGTGTTATTTCAACCACATTTACAGATTCTGCTTCACACTGTATTGAATTACAAGGTTCAGTTGAATTCTACGCTGAGGACTTGGAAACCAACAATTGCGAATCCGATGCATTATGGGCATTAGGAACCTATCTCTCGATAAATGGAATGACAACTCAAGACCCAGTAACAATGTCAGGAGTCGAAGGAGAATTACACGATTTGGATGGAACAGAAATTACAGTCAACAACGTGGATGGCTTCTCAATGAGCGATCTAATGCTTGAATCAATTTACGGTGCAGACAATAGGGAAATCAACATCGACGGGGCAGTCATAACAGGTGCTCCAGCAATAGATTTCGATAATACCGCTGGAGTCTTGTCAAACCTCGCAGTCGATTGTGGAGGTAGTGGAACTGGAATCACGTCTCACCACGGCAGGGCATCATCTTCAATTCAGGTTTCAGATTCTACTGTTTCATCATGTACAAAAGGTGTTGACTTACACACCGATGGAGAATCTGCTCCTCTAATTTTGACGGATGTAGAAATTAACTCAATGGTCGCTATTTCAAGCGACGGTTCCGATGTTTTGGTACAAAACGGAATCCTGAATGGTTCGGTCGACATCAATAATGCAATAGCAAATCTGTATGATGTTACACCATTATCACAATCAACATCACTCGGAGAGATTCTAATCTGGTCCACACATATCTTTGATGTTAGATTAGGAGGTAATGCACAGACAGCGAACCTAGTATTCGAAGTTGGAGACTATTGGACAGGCTCCGCAGAGGGCAGTAGCATACAGGTGTCCTTGCCAACGAAAGTGGTAGATGATACCGGCACAGTTGATTTCAACACAGTTAGAGTAATTGCCTCTGCACCAGATTTACCTGATACCGACAAGTTCTGGACATTTGGAATTGGTGAGGAGGAAATCATTCAAATCGATATGATTGGTAACAGTGCACCAGAAGTTGAAATCATAATTCCAGATGATGGGTTTAGAATTATGGAGACTCTTCCAATCGAGATAAGAGCGGTAATCAGCGACGATTTAGATTCGAATTCAGACTTGCAAATAGTATGGAAGGTTACCGTAGGTCAAGATGAGATAATGCGATTAAACGGTGAATGGAATAATATCACCGACCTTTCAGAAGGCTCCTATGTTTTGAAATTAGAAGTTACAGATAAACAAGGGAAGATGACTAGTGACTCGCTTACCTTTGAGGTGACCTTACTCGATTCTGACGGCGACTGGGGCGTAACCTGTAATGCAGAAACCTGGTATGACAAGGAAGAGAATGTGTATTGTGGACCTGATATCTATGATACCGATGATGACAATGATGGTTCACTAGACGTAAGAGATGCATGGCCAACAGACCCCTGTGCAAATATGGACACAGACGGAGATGGACAGCCTGACAATGTTCAGTGTCCGCTAGGTGTAACGACTTGGCTGACTGAAGATCCTGATGATGATGGCGACGGTATTCCAGATGTTTCAGAGGGAGCAGGCTCAGGAGATGATTCTGAAGACAGTAGCCCTATTGGAACTATCATTTTCGTAATAATTTTCATCCTAGCTGCAGCATTCATGCTAATGCGCAGAAATGGAGATGTGGAGTGATGGTAGAACTAACCAGCACTCTACCTGATCCAGAATCTATGGCTCAGTTTTGTGTTGTAGTGCTTGCAATAATCGTCGCATGGGACGCTTGGTGGCTAGCACGGCAGCGAGCAGACATACCCGCTCTTGGAGACTTACCTGGTGGCGGTTACGCTTGGCAATCAAATCAATCTGAAGAGGTGTCTAGGCAATGGGCTAACTTGATGACTGTAGGTGCCATGATGGTTTTACCATGGATGCTTGCTGAATTATCCAATACGCCAATGATTTGGGTATGGATTTGGGATGCATTACTAGCAGTACATCTGATTTCTTTGCTGATACCAAAGCGGTATGCAGTAACTAGTACACACCTTTTTGCTGATGGCCAAAGGTATGAGTGGAATAGGTTGAGGCTGGCAAAAAAACAGCCGAAGAAGAGAATAATGTTGTTGCGCAAGGGGTGGGGCCCTTTCGGACCCCTCCCCCTTGGCGGCGACAGGAGTGCGCTTGACAAAGCAGCACTCCTGATTGTCACCATTCTTCAAGAAGAAGAGTGACTGCTCAATGAGCTAGCATCGTTTGGTATACAATTTAGGTAATCAGGCTTCTAGAGCTTCTGATGCCTTCTTTGCACCCATCCATGCAACTACACCGAATCCGATCTTGTTGATCATGTCAGCGATGTTGTATGCGATACCCATGTACAGTTCACCCTTCTCACCGATATCGATGATTGCGACTTCTGGGCTGAATAGGTAACCTAGTGGGTAGATGATCCATCCGACGACAATGAACCAGCGTAGAGCGTTTGCGCTCCACATTAGTTCTGGTGCAATCTTGGAATTGTCTACACCCTTACCAGAGGACCATGGTGTTCCGGTTGCTACGATGATCATAGCCCATCCCATACCACCTAGTAGTAGTGCTAGGTATGCGTCCATTAGTCCAGCTTCACCTAGGTAACCGAATCCAATCATGATGATAGCACCGGTGAAACAGATTCCAGTGAAACCTAGACCAGCGAACTTGTCGTCAGTGATTGCATCCTTACCAACCAGGCTTGGGAACTTCAGTGCCATCAATGGTACTGTAATAATCCAATCCATGTATCTGTATTCAATAGATACAGCTTGGTGGTCTACGTATACACCGCGCATGTAGTAGTAGTGGAACGCAGCAATACCTACAATCAATGCAGAAATTGTCATTGTTGTGCGGTATTGCGGAGCCACGTTACTGCGTTCGGCCATAAAGAAGACGAACGCTGCACCCATCGAGATGTATCCAACGAAGAAGAGGAAGAAGGTTACTAATTCTAGTCCATCATTCTCACCGTCGTTCAACCAATCGGCTGTAGCAGGGTTTGTTGTCGTTTCTGCGCTAACTGTGTACGCCATAGCGAGGGCCAGTGTAGCGACTAATAGCAGGCTTGTTGTTCTTGAAAAACGGTCTAATGACATAATTTTCAAGCGGTTTCTTACACGTTGTAAATATAAAGGCCCGTTTTTTTTCACAGACTTGAACCAGTCTGAACAGCCCACATCCGCGCGTACGTACCACGTTTATCCACCAGGTCTTCATGGGTGCCATCTTCAATTATTTCTCCATTCTCTAACACAATTATCCTTTCAGCGTTACGAATTGTTGAAAGCCTGTGCGCGATTATAATTGCAGTTCTATCGCTTGAAATCTTACTGATTGATCTCTGCAATGCCGCCTCGGTTTCATTATCGACTGCAGAAGTTGCTTCGTCTAAAATTAACACAGGAGCATCCTTGAGTACAGCTCGCGCAATCGCAATTCTCTGTCTCTGCCCTCCAGACAATCTGTGACCACCCTCTCCGACAAGAGTTCCCCAGGAGTCTGGTAATTCTTCAATGAAATTAGAAGCCTCTGCAACCAATCCTGCAGCTTTCACTTCCTCATCACTGGCTTCTGGATTTCCGTATCGAATATTCTCAAGTATGCTGGTTGGGAAGAGTGTGATATGCTGGTCTACAAGTGACATGGAGGACCGCAAGGTGTTCAGATTCCATTCAGGTAGTGGTTTCCCCGACCATTCTATGCTACCTTGCTTTGGTTCGGCAAATCGTAGTAAAAGACGAATTAGAGTTGTTTTTCCTGAACCTGTTGCTCCAACGATTCCAGTAGTTTCATTGGATTTGATAGTGAGGTTAAGGCCATCAAACACATTTTCTCTTCCCGTGTAAGCAAATCCTACGCCTTTCAACTCGATATCGGATTTAGCAATATCTTCAGCGCCTGGTGTGTAATCTCCCTGGATTATTTCAGTAGGAGACGAGAGAACGTCTAGTACTCTAGTTGATGATGCCATCGCTCTTTGGTATAGATCAAATGTTTCACCCAATCTCGTCAACGGCCAAAGCAGTCTTTGAGTCATAAATACAAGTACAGAATATGCGCCAATAGCTAAAACACCCTCAAGGGTAAACCATCCACCAAGAAGTAGAGTTGCTGTAAACCCACACAGAATCGCCATTCTAATCATTGGAACGAAAGCGACAGACAAACGAATTGCTTTCTTGTTTGCATTTCGGTATTCATTACTCAGGTTTTCGACTCTCTTTAGTTCCCTATCTTCAGCAGTAAAGGATTGAATGGTTGACATTCCTGAAAGGTCATTCTCGAGCAAGGCGTTTAGCCTTCCAGCAGTATTCCTTACTTCGGCGTATCTCGGCTCTAGGCTTCTTTGGTATAGGAAAGAACCCCAAATGATTACTGGAATAGGTAAAACAGCGAACAGTGCAACTTCCCATGATATCGCTAGGAATACTGCACCTACAACGATTACAGTGGTTGTTACCTGCAGTAGGTCGTTAGCGCCCTTGTCTAAGAATCTCTCTAACTGATTGATGTCATCGTTTAGAATTGCTAATACGTCTCCTTTTTGTCTTTCATCAAACCATCCCATTCCCTGTTTTTGCACATGACTAAAGGTCTCAAGGCGCAATTCGTGTTGAACGGTTTGTGCTAAATTTCTCCACAATACGCCGTAGAAATATTCGAAAAGCGATTCAAGGCCCCAAATGAAGAATGTAAGAACTGATAGCAATATCAGTTGGTGCCAAGCATCTTCAATCCCGAAACCAGCAAGAAACGACTCCTCTCTTTGCACGACAACATCCACTGCAAGTCCAATTAGCAAAGGAGGCGCTAAATCCCATATTTTGTTGAGTACCGAACACAAAGTTGCAAGTCTTATGGTACCTTTGTGAGGCGACATATATTTCAGCAAACGCTTGAATGGTCCACCTTCACTCATGGAGGGGCTAATTATTGACAGTATGAGAATCCTCGCCTTGAATCACAAATCAAATTTCGTAGATAACCATAATTGAGTATCGCCAATTCCGCTGAAATATGGAGTGGACGCGTAGCGGAGAAGACCTGTTCGTTCGGCTTGACCCGGGCGAAGAAGTTCACGAAAGCCTGCAAAAGTTAGCGGATGAAGTGGGGTTCAATGCAGCTGCGATAACTAGTGGAATTGGAAGAACTAGGGATACGCTATACGGTTTCATGAATGAGGAGGGAGTCTACATTCGAAGGAATTTGGACTCTCCATCTGAATTAGTCAGTCTTTCCGGAAACATTGCTAGAAAAGAAAATGGTGACGCCTTTACACACATTCACTGCTGTTGGTGTGATGATGACAATACCGTACATGCAGGTCACATGTTCCAGTGTGTAACACATGTGGTTGCAGAAATCCACATTAGAATTCTATCACAAGCGATAATGACCCGATGCCCACTTCCAGGCGTAGAGTTACTTGGGCTACAATTTTCGTGATGTTCATATCAGTTGATGTTGGTGAGAAATTATGTCCGGTCGAGAGAGAATCGAGTTTCTGGCCGGCGCAATTAGGTATCACAGAGAGTTGTACTACAATCACTCAGCTCCTGAGATAACAGATGCTGAATTCGATGCTCTATGGGACGAATTAAAACAACTAGATCCAAAAAATACTGTACTTCACGAAGTAGGTCCAGAACCGCTTCCGGGAACTGTGAAAGTAGAACACATGTTTCCAATGCGTTCTCTAGACAAAGGAACTGAGGACGAAGATATCGTTCATTTTGTAACCCAGTCTACGTTTGGTGGGAAGAGATATCTCGCTCAACCAAAGTTGGACGGTTCTGCATTGTCATTAGAGTACGTCGCGGGTAACTTACACAGGGCCGCTACAAGAGGAAGTGGCGAGCGCGGAGAAGATGTAACTCTCAACGCTAAACTGGTGACAAACGTTCCTCAGAGGTTGAACATACCAATCGATTGTCACGTGCGAGGAGAGGTTGTAATGCCTCTTGCAACATTTGAGGAGAAATATCGCGAAGTCTCTCCAAATCCACGTAACCTTTGTTCTGGCGCACTAAGGCAAAAGCATGGAGATGGTAAGGCAGAAGCCTCAGATCTTGTATTCTGGGCCTACGATGTAAAATTCCCCAATGAGTCACCCGACGCCACAAATGACAGCGAGTTACTTTCCTGGTTACAGAAAGTGGGGATCGAACCAGCCCCGTGGGAGGTCTTTGATTCTGAAACTCCGCAAAAAGAGATGATTTCTCATACGGAGAAATGGAGAGGTTTGAGAGCTTCCTACGAATTCGAAATCGACGGTATAGTGTTCAAGCTAGACAATTTAGAGCAGAGAGAAAATCTTGGGATGACGGCACATCACCCTCGGTGGGCCCTAGCTTGGAAATTCCCTTCCCAAGAAGCAGTTTCAGTTCTGCTTGGCGTTGACTGGCAAACTGGCAGAACTGGAACTGTAACTCCTGTAGCAAGGATTGCTCCTCAAATGGTTGGTGGTGTAACTGTTGAAAACGTAACACTGCATAACGTGGGAGAAGTAGAGCGATTAGAGATAAAAATCGGTGACAAAGTAAAGATTACTCGAAGGGGCGACGTGATTCCAAAAATTATTGAGAACTTAGGTAAGGCAGAAGCCAGCGATTTATCCAATAGATTCCATGCAGACGGTACTCAATTTTCAGGAGAACTTGTGTTTGGTGATATATCAGTTCCAAAAAATTGTCCAGCGTGTGACAGAGACCTGGAAATGGAAGGAGCATTCCTTAGATGTACTGCCCTGGAATGTGATGCGAGAACCACTAGAGCTCTAACATACTGGTGCCGAACTCTAGAGATGGATGGCATTGGTGAGAAACTAATCGAGGCTCTGTTAGATAGCGGTATGGTTTCAACGATTGCAGACTTGTATCGATTGAGTCATTCCGATATTACAAGCTTAGAAAGAATGGGTGACAAGAGTGCTTACAACGTCCTTGATGAGTTAGAAAAGACGAAGACTCTCAATCTTGCGAGATTTTTACACGCCCTCGGAATCGAAAGAATCGGTCCAGAAGTCGCTACTACAATTTCTCAATATTTCTCCAGCCTTGAGCGGCTGTTAGATTGGGTCGAAAACGGTGAGATTGAAGAATTGACCACAATAGACGGCATTGGCGATAAGGTGTCTACAATTTTCAAAGAAGGAATTTTGAAGCGAATTGGCCTAGTTAACGAGTTATCTCAGATCATTACAGTTACAGACGAAGCAGAATCTGCAAGTGGCGTATTCGATGGGCAGTCATTCTGTATTACCGGGTCCTTATCTAGGCCGAGAAAAGAAATCGCACTTGCAATAAAGAATGCAGGCGGTAAGGTTGTAGGAAGTGTAAGCGGAAATCTGAATGTTCTCGTTGCGGGTGAAAAGGCAGGAAGTAAATTGGCAAAAGCGCAAAGTTTGGGAGTGAGTATTTGGAGTGAGGAGGATTTATTTTCCAAAATTTCAGAACCAAAGAAAGGTCCCAAGACGCTGTTTGAGTTCTGACGTCAAACACATGATACTAAAAAGACCTCAAAGTTAGCATAAGCATGCGCTTGAAAGTTGCATCATTGTTACTTGTCTCGATATTGTTGGCGTCGACAGTACCGACATCTATTGGATACAGCAATGGAAAATACAGTTCCGGTAGCAGCGGATGTAGTTGCCATGGATACAACACAGCAACAGTTTCGATGAGTGGCCAGCCGTCATCTTATACTCCGGGCACAACATACACTTTGCAAATCACGGTCGGCTCTGGCTCTGGTAATGGCGGTTTCAGTCTCGATGCAAACAAGGGAACACTGACGACTGGTGGCGCTTCGATCATGGCTGTAAAAGTGAATAGTGCAGGAACAAGCGCAACTCACACAACAAACAGTTACCGAAGTTGGAGTGTTGACTGGATTGCGCCATCATCAGGTTCAGGTTCGGTTCAGTTCAACCTTGCAGGTGTAAGCGCAAATGGAAATGGTGGAACCGGTGGAGACGTTTGGGGAAGTACAACAATAACAGTACCTGAAGGAGGCGGCCCTGCACCAAACAACCCACCGAGTGTGTCTGGGCTACAGTTTACTCCTTCGAACCCTGTCACAACCGACACACTTACTCTATCCTACACTTACCAAGACCAAGACGGAGACTCTGAATCTGGAACTAAGATTCGCTGGTACAAAGATGGCCAATTGATTTCCTCAAGAAACGACCAGACAACAGTTCCTCCATCATTAACCTCCAAAGGAGAAACTTGGAACGTAACTGTAACACCAAGCGACGGCACAGATGATGGAACACCTGTACACTCATCCAATTTACTCGTTGTAAACTCCATGCCGATGATCACTTCCGCTTCGATTACACCAGAGAACGCTTTGGAATCCGATGACTTGAGTTTGATTTATTCCTCATCAGATGCAGATAATGATGTTAGAACGGTTAGTGCCACAGAATGGTATGTCGATGGCTCAAAGGTTTCAGCCTTTGACGGTGATATAACAATCCCATCCGTTGCAATTAGAGATGGAGATGTTTGGTATGCTAAGGTCAAGGTTAACGATGGTGAAGTAGACAGTGACTGGTTTACAACCCAAGACGTGACCATTGGTAGTGACAACACTCCACCTGTCCTACAAAGCGTATCTATTTCGGGCGGTCCGTTTACTACCGTTGATACCATACAAGCATCAGCTCAAGCAACCGACGCTGACAATGACGTCTTAACATACGAGTGGGATTGGCCGGGAACAATGGGTGCTGTGACATCCTCTACACTTCCTTCATTTTACACTGAGAAAGGAGAATCTTGGAAGGTAAGAGTTAGAGTAACTGATGGAGAAGTTTACTCTGACTGGATGGAAAGTAACTCGGTGGTAATACAAAACACCGCACCTGTACTGTCCTCACTAATTATCGAACAGGATGAGGTCTATTTTGAGGAAGATGCTACCTATTCATACGAAGCATCTGATATCGATGGCGACCAATTAACCGTTAGCGAATCTTGGTCACTAACTGGCGATTTGCTCACCCTCACGCTTTCTGTTAGTGACGACGATATGGCAAATTCCAACACTCTGACTGATACAGTCATTATTGCAAATTCACTACCTACTCTCGCATACAATGGCGAAGTGACTCAAACAGCATTGATTGATTTGAGTCCACAGATCGAGTCCGATGACGCTAATGGTGATACTGTTACACTATCATGGCAGTGGATGCGAAATGGGTTCATGACCGATGAAACCGGCCCAACAATCTCAGCAAACAAATTGGGAGCGGGAGACATTTGGACCGCAATGGTAACGCCAAACGATGGAATGGATGATGGTCAGATACTATCTATCGACTTCTCAATATCAAATACTGCACCAGTTGCCGTAATTACTGCACCAGACAAATTGGTCAAAGGGGCAAAGGTTACCTTCTCGGCAACAGATTCAACAGACGTTGATGGTGCGGTTGTAACCGCAATATGGAGCATTGATGGTGCTGTGATGCACAATGGAATGACATTCACAACCACGATGACCAGTGCGCTAAACTTGGAGGTCAAGATAATCGACGACCTAGGAGCAAACGATGTTACCTCTCAGTCTTACATTGGAACAGCACCTCCTAGTGCAAGCAACGTCAATGCAAAATTAGACGGAAGCGATGTAGTAATTACATGGCAGGGTGATGCTGAAGACTGGGCAATCCTCCACAACGGAGAACAGATTGGTACGACAGCAGAACTGAAGTTCAGGCACACTCCAACAATAGAGGGCCAGCATAATTACAGCGTTCTCGCAATAATTGATGGTCAGGTAATCCAAGACGAATCGGCAGGCATCAGCGACTCGGTTGAGTTGACTACCAATCTGGTTGCTGAGGCACCCGGTCCAAGTGAAACAGCAGGTTTAGTATTCAGCATCGTAATGTTGTTGATTGGATTGGTGGGAATTGGTCTCTCGTTCATGTCAAGGAGGGATTGAATGAGATTCAAAATAGCAATTGTATTGCTATTGATGATTTTGTCAACTACGATTAGCACTGCAAACCCTGGTGGTAAGGGAGATGCAGTTCGCTCTAGAGATTGTGCCGGCTCCTGTCACGGTTCTTCTTCGACAAACGGATCTTCCGGTGCTGAATTAGCTATTCAATTCCAGAGCGAAGTTTACGCTGGTCTAATTACTGAGATTGAAACCTCGGTTAGTTTTGCAGAAGTCAGCTCAAATAATATGGTAGGATTGACACTTTTGATTAATTCAGATGGCGCCAAGGACCTTCCTGCAAATGATGGTTGGGAAATCATAACCGATCCAAATGGCGGTACTAACAATTATGTCGAAATTGTAGATTCATTCTCTCTAGAGAGCATGGTATCACAAACATGGACTCTTAGAGCGCCATCCAACCCAGGCAACTACAACTTGTATCTGGCAATCCAACACGGTTCACCTAATGGTGGAATAGCAATGACGGGCATTTCCTCTATGCAATCCGTTACAGTATCCGAAGTTCCTGAAAACCTACCCCGCCTAGCCGATGATTGGCAACCAGTTAACAGCAGATTACTTGGCGAGGAAACCGAGATTACGTTGGAGACTGTAAATACAGATTCAGTTATTGTAGAATTACAAAGTGGTGGAGAAATCATCAATCTAGAAGTTGTTGAAAACAAGTTCACGATACCTGCTGCAGTAAATCCCGGAGTTGTACAATGGCGAGTTATTTTAGATGGTGAAGGACCAACACAAACTTCTCCTTGGTTTAGATTGAGTGCAGTCGAGCCGGGCTGGGAAGTTGATGAAACTGCACTGTATTTGCAAGGGTTTGCACTACTGATTCTGTTTGCGGGGTTGGTACTCGTTCAGAAACCGTCTTCATCTTCTGAAGTAGAAAACAAGTATGGCAATACGGCTGAAGTAAATTCACAATTTGTAGCGATTCAAGAAGAATCACAGACGCAAACCAATACAGTTCGACCGTTACCAGCAGGAGGTCTTCCAGAAGGTTGGACTATGGAACAGTGGGAATATTACGGTCATGAATATCAAGGGGGAATCCAATGATTTCCGCTGGTACCTTCCACGTAATTGCAACTGAATTAACAGTTGGCACTTTCGCATTATCCGGTGTTGCCTTCCTCCTGTGCGCCTTGAATAAGGGTCCAAGTTCGAAAGAAGCCGTAGCACATTGGGCTCTGCTTGGTGGGCTGATTGCAACACCATTTGCAATCATTAGCGGTGTAAATGCGATTAGTGGAGAAGGAATTGATAATCCAATGTTAGCAAACAAGTTGCTTCTATCAATGACTTCTGCTGGGTTAGCAATCGGCCTTCTTCTTCGAAAGATGTGGGGCTCGACCGTGGATTTACGACACTCAAGTGTTGGAATGATATCTGTAGCCTTAATGCTAACAACTGCAGGAATTGGAGGAGAGTATTCCCGAGGAGAAACCCTTCTCCTATTCATTCCAAAAGATACCGTCATGCTATTTCCAATGTGGGCAAGCATTACGATTATAGCACTTGGATTAGCGATTTTCGCTAAATCAGCCGTACAACATCGAAGTTGATGCAGGCGCAGAGCTTCCCTCAGCACCTTCCATCATGCTTCTGATTTGTTCTTCCAATTGCTTTGCTTCTTCTAGTAAAGGTTCATGATCTAAATCGGCAACAGGCATCATCTTGTTTAATTGCTCAATAATCACTGCAGCAGCCCTTGCATCCGGGAAACGAGGGTCTGCTTCGACCATGATACTCATGATGCTCCTGCCACGGCTCGCACCTTCGCTAAGCATTGCCCCAGTCATTCCTTTGATTACACCTTGTTCGAGTAATTTGATGTCCATTTCTTTGAGTAGTTCAGCCATTTTTGGAGTTGCTGCAACACCTAGGACATCGACTTCTTCGGTGTCTTCGTATTCTACCAAAGGCTCGTTTCCATTCAGGCCACCTTTCATTCCCTTTCTTGCGAATGCATCTATTAGTACTCCGACAGCTGCCTTTTGTTCCCTCGACCACTCAAATAGAGAACTAACGATTTCGTTTACTAGAGGGTCAGGCACTATCATTTCGCTCATCAAGAGTAGAACTTTGTCGCACACGCCTTCGATTTTGCAAATTGGTTCACCTGCATACGCACGGATTGGTGGTAGAGGCACGCCATCTTGAACCAAACAAATTGCAGGCAATTTTGGATGAGCGACTCCTCCGATGTATTCTAATTTCAAGTGGTCAATCAAAAAGTGTGCAACTACGCTTGATACCATTCCAACACTTGGAAAACAGCACACTACGAGCGCATCCTCTAGGTCAACATCCTTGTCAAGCCAAACCTTTGCTTGTTCCATGTTTGAGGGACAAACGTCCCCGTGTATAATCTCCACCCCTCATTTCTTCACTCCAATCCGAAGCGATTTGAAGGAGGTCCACTCATGCAGGTGCATGGCCGAGGGAAAACCACACACACTTTCCCCTTCAGCGTGGAATAGATTCGAGACATGTCCTCGAATGTATTGGTTAAGCCGTCAACGCCTACCTCGTAAAGCAGGAATGGCAGCCAGTTTAGGAACAGCAGTTCACGCATCGATTGAAGACTTGTTACAGGTCGACCTTTCTGGCAGAAAATCAGACGAAACTCATTGGCTACCAAATATGGCCGAAAAATTCCTAAAACAAAGGTGGGAAGAAGAAAAGGAGATTTTCTTCGCAACTCCAAGAAGGCCAATGTGGAAAGAGAAAGAATGGGATAAGGCAAAGAGAATGCAGCGTGGTGCAATCAAAATGCTTCTTGGACTAGTTGGGGCAGAAGGAGTAACTCCGTTGAAGACAACTATTGGCATTTGGAATAGTATCCTATCTCGAGTGATAGCCGTCGAAGGTGAACTGCGAACGAGCGACAATCGTCTAATGGGTAGGCTTGACATGCTGTTTGCTGATGTAGATTCTAACGGTGAACTACGGGGCTGGATCGTTGCAGACCTCAAAACTGGAAGAGCTCCAGAATCCAAATTGAAGCCAGAGGTCGAGAGACAGTTACTCCTCTACAGAGATATTCTGCTGTCCAATAACCCAAACGCTCCACCGGTAAAGACGGAAGGTTGGTACACTGAAAATTCAACAAGATACACTGCATTAGGTGAATCTGTTATGGGAAAAGCCCTCGAAGCGTGGGAAGCGACACAACCAACCGATGTGCCTCTTGAAGCGACACCAGGGCAGTCATCTTGCGGTGGATTTTGTGATTGGAAAGCATGGTGCCCACACTGGTGGAATTGGAGACTGGAGAACGGAACACTTGGTACTGAAGATTTTTCAGATTCTGTGATTTTACTACACCATTTTGATGATAGAAATGGTTCGGGAATTGCAGAGATATGTGAGCCAGCAAATGCTGAAGGAAGAGCGATGCCTACAGGTATACAGGTCCCAATTAATTTCGATGGTAGGGGAAAGGAGGCTTTGCAAGAGCTACTTGCAACCGGCCACCAAGGTCCAATTTTTATTGGGAGTGCTATGACAAACCGTGAAACTTGGCGGGTTGGCCATTGGTGTGATGTTCTCGCTTGGTCACCCATTCCTGATGCTTGAAATGAAATCTCTCAAAATTTCTCTAGCATCATCATCTTCAACCCCTTTTGGCGAAAGTAACCAATCCACATAACGTGGATCTTCATTCTCTATTGTTTTCAAATCCTTACCTCGATGCCTACCAAAAGCAATGATGTAGACGCCATCATCAATTTTAACGCGTCCATTTCTGTCTAGTGAATCTAAATCTGACAGTGAACGACCTAATTCACTCTCTTCCTTTCTCGCCTCACCAGATATCAACCAGTGCTCAATATCTTCAAGAGAGCGTCTGAAACTTGAGGGGTGGTCTCTCATTAGTTTCCACAGCAGCAGAAGGCTTGCTGCAGCATCTGCAGCTGCATCGTGAGCGTTTGATAGGTCGATTCCATGCCTGGCACACTGAGCTCCAAGATTATGCGGTCTAGGTATCTTCAATCGTCTAACCGTTTCCAGAGTATCTAGTATAACAACGGGTTTGGGAGGAGAAATTCCACACCGAAAGAATTCGTTCTCTAGTAGAGGCATATCGAATTTTCTTGCATTGTGTCCAACTATAACCGAGCCTTTCATCAGGTCGCTAATTTCCTTTGCATAGTGATTGAAATTTGGTTTGCCTCTGACATCGGAATCGTAGATGCCGTGCACATTTGAGGCACCATATGGAATGGGGCGCTGTGGATTGATTAGTACTTCATAGTGGATGGGTGTTCCATCAGAATCTGCTCCAATCAATGCAATTTGTACAATCTTGTCACTGTTGGTGGATATTCCAGTAGTTTCTAGGTCGAAAGCCAAGACCCTGTGCCCTTGGAGAACATCGACCATGACTGTGGGTAACAGCCGCATCAAATGAACATCACTACCAAATTTCTATTTCGCTGATTCAGGAACGGATGTGCATGGGCATCTGGGATTGGCTGAAGAAAAAGGCCGAAGAACCTGACCAAAAGCCTGCTGAAATTGTTGTTGATTTACCAGAGTTAGACAAGGACGCTCTTCTTGAAGAAACAAAATCAGTTTTCGAATCAGATAATGAAGATGTTAAGGAACTGCAACTCGTTGATGCTACTCCTGAATATGATACCGGAGACGTTGAAATCGAGGATTTACTCAATGATGAAATGAGTTCAAATTATGAATTGAACACAGTTGATGAAGCAGAATACGAGGACCTCCTTGTAGGTGCAGAGATTATTGGCGACCTCCCCTCAGAAGTTAGTTTTGAATCGTAAAAAACCTGTCCATATAGGGGACAGGGTTAGATAAGAAGCACCCGAGCGCAATTCATGAACAGCAAGAGAGGGGTATTCCTATCCGCTATCTTGCTGGTGCAATTACTTGCTGGCTGTACAGCGGTTTTGGATTCCACTACCGACCCAAGAGCAGCACTAATTGCTACTCCAAATGAGATACAATTAGGCGAGGAAGTAACATTTGATGCCAGAGCCTCAGATGCAATTGAAGGAGTAATTACCGAATTTGCATGGGATTTTGGTGACGGAACTCAGGCTACAACCATTGCTGGATTTACTTCACATCAGTTCCTACGTTCTGGTCAATTCAATGTGAAACTAACAGTCACGAACGATGGCGGCGG
>DAYA01000020.1:20966-23197 GCA_002506705.1 Euryarchaeota archaeon UBA550 | reverse complement strand
TCGTGAGATTGGTTATCGTTTGTAATTGAGATTGTAGGATTCTCTATGGTAGTGTTGGCGCTCTTCAATGGCGGCTTGGGTTAGAATATCTGGCTGCATGTAACGTCCTCTACCATGCTTATCATCAGCAAATCTTTGTTGCTTGTCGATTTCTTTTTGCAACTCTTTATCCTGCTTCCTTGCAGCGTCTTCTTTGACAAATTTACGTTGAATCATTACTGAATTCAAGAATAGTGCGAGACCAATTAGTTGGAAACTTGGTTGCATTATGCTGATCTCTGACGGGATCTCACCATTCATCACGAGATAGCCGTATATGACCATCAAAGAGCCTAGAGCTGCTGAGCCAAACAAGTACAGATTCTTGCGCATGTATCTGTTAATGATGAAGGAGACTCCAACTAAAATTCCTCCAACCAGTTCTGTGCCTACATCATATCCATTTGCCTCAAGCATAGAAACTATCCAAAGCATGGTTTGAAGGGAAATGTATCCAGTTACAGCCAATGACATCAAGCCCACTGCCATGAACATAACCAAACCACAGAAAACGGTGGCTGCTAGGGTGAAGTCTCCCTCAGATAGTGTTGTGAATGATCCTATTTCACCCCATAGGAATGCTGCACTCAGTTGCCCTATTGCACAGCCTGTAAGGAAAGAAAGAATCTTGATTTTGGTTGCACCCCTGAACATCAGGAAAGCGCCCACGCACAACAGGATTACACCAAAGGTAGGACCTGCCCATGTGTCAAAGCGACTCCAGAATTCGCCACTAACATCCATGTCTATCCTATAATGAAATAGGTTACAATCGTTTTTGTTGCTTTTGGATGTTTAATGTCGACTCACATCATCCAGAAACTCAATCCGAGAATGACATAGCATGCCAGAAGCATTGCACCTTCTAGCCAATTCGTTGTGCCATCCCTTAGGATAGAATTTGCTACAAGAACCGATAGGAAGGTTGCTGCTGTCTCGAGTGGGCCGAATTCTAGCGACAGGTCAACACCCATTAACCAAGCGAGAACTACCATCAATGGTGCAACGAATACTGCGATTTGAACGCTAGATCCGATAGCGATTGCAAGTGATAGATCCATCTTGTCCTTACCCGCAACTATTACTGCTGTGAAATGCTCTGCTGCATTACCAAAGAACGGCAGCAAAATAACTCCGATAAAGAGAGTAGGCAACTTCAATTCGGTCGCTGCTGAGTCGATAGAATGGACTAAAATTTCTGCCATCCAGCCAACTAAAATTGTAGCAAGAATAAGCAAAGTCCAGGCATCCTTATTCGTCATTTTCGGCTCTTCGTGGTGAGCAGATTCGTCTGAAGCAAAAATGTGCGCATGGGTTTTCAATTGGAAGAATAGAGCCAGGCCATAGATAATCAACAGAACTAGTGCTGCGTATCGAGATAACTTGACTATACTGTCAAATCCTCCTCCTCCAATATTCACTGCTGCAGGTATCATCATTGCAAGAACTGCGATGAGTAGGAGTGAACCGCTCATACTCTGAGCCTTTTGATTGAATTCCTGCTTCCTATGGTTGATTCCACCCCAGAGTAGAGAAAGACCGAGAACCAGTAACAAATTACCAAGAATGCTTCCTACCAAGCTCGCTTGTACGACTGTAATCATCGTCTCTGCTTGGTCAGCATTCGTTGCTGCCGTGTATATAGCTAAACTAGCAATTATGATTTCAACTGCGTTGCCGAAAGTAGCGTTCAGTAATCCACCAAGTGATTCACTTGTTCTGAGCGCAATCTCCTCGGTTGCATGACCCATAAGTAATGCAAGAGGCATTATCGCAATCATTGAGAAGAAGAAACTCATTCCTGCATCGTGAGCAATCATCGAGAAATATACTGTGATTGGTACAGCAATAAGCAACCAATTCAGTTTATTCTCAAATGGGCTAAACGACTGCAGTACTCCTATTTTGGGAGTTTCAGACTCCGATATAACAATCAGCTCCTCTTACGTTTTGCTGCCTTTCTTCGAGGAGGTGCACGACGCTTGCGTGTTCGCCTTCGAGGCCTGTCATCGTCGTCATCGTCGTCATCGTAGTAGTCATCGTCGTCATCGTAGTAGTCATCATCGTCGTCATCGTAGTAGTCATCTCCGTCATCAGTATTGTCCTTGTTGTCAATAGTATTGTCATTGTCGTCAACAGTTTGTACATTGTCCTCGTCTGAATCCATATCTTCTTCCGCGACATCGTCCCAG
>DAYA01000020.1:0-20785 GCA_002506705.1 Euryarchaeota archaeon UBA550 | reverse complement strand
TCGTCGTCATCATCGTCATCATCAGATGCTTTCTTCTTACGGCGCCTCTTTGGTTGAATTGTATTGACTGCGAATGGGTCGTCTTCATCATCCTCAGGTGCTGACTTTTGCTCCTCTTTCTTCTCTTCCTTAGGAGCTGTTCCAGTGATTGCTGCCATATCAGGTTCTGATGATGTTCCAATGAATTCGTTCATCCAATCATCTCCAACATCGTCATCATCGTCACCCTTCTTCTTCTTCGGGCCAGACATTGCTGTTGTGATTACCACCAATGACACAAGCACAGCAAGCAGTGATACACCTGCTGTAACCCATGCAATCATGTAAGGAGGGTCTGTTGCATTGAGTTCTGGATAGACCGTTTCCGGTTCTTCTGCAACAGGGTTTGAATACTCACAAACCGTTGAACCATCGGAGACTCTTTGTCTACAGAAATCTGTGACGAACTGGACTTTAGTAGTCCTTTCATTTCCTGCTGAATCCACGGCCTTAACAGAAACTTCGTGGACACCGGGAAGGAAGTTACCTGAACTGAAAGACATCTCAAATGTCCAATCTCCATCTTCGTTAATGGTAAGACCAGTTACATTTCTCCATGGTTCGGTGACCGATGATGATGTTCCATAGTTTTGAACAAATCTCATCTGCATGTCTACGATTCCAACATCGTCTGTTGCGCCAGCAACTACCTTAATCGCATTTCCATACAGGTACATAGCACCATCATTTTCAGATGTTGGTGAGAAAATTGTTACCGTAGGCGATTTTGCATCAATCGAGAATTCGGTAATCTGTCTTTCGACATTGTTCAGAACCATGTCTGTAAGATTGATCGAAATCAACAAATCTCCAGCGTTTGTAGATGAAGAGATTGTGAAACTCTGGAAGTATTCCGGACCTTTATCTGGGTCATTTGTATTCTGTGAAAGAAGTACCATTGCTGTCTCTGCACCACCTGTGAGGGACTCTCCTGCAGATGTTGTGATATTGATGAGGGGGAAATCATTCAGTAGTTCAGAGGTCTCAATTCTCAGAGTGTATTCTCCCCTCACAATGGAGTTGTCTTGTACAGGAACACTGTCTTCGTCTGTGATGGTGTAGGTGATTGTTGGAGCTTGTGTGTCTTCTGTAACCATCAATGCGTTGCCACCAATACCCGGAAGAATTTGCGGGTTTATGTTCCCAAAGGAGTCTGCTACGATTACTGCATACCAAACATCTCTTTGGCTATCCAAAGGAACTGGAATCTGTCTGATCATTGTTGCGAACTCATTCTCGGGAATGGACTCTTCAATCAGTTCCCATCCAGGGTCAGTGTAGTTTGATACAGCGAACTCTGAGTCACCAAAAGGATCTCCAAAGTGGCGGTATAGCGAATATGTCTCACCATTTTCCTGGTCGGTATTAAACCACTCCAAATCGACGATTTTTAATTCTCCAAGCATCATAAGGTTGCTAATTCTAGCAGGGTTGGGAGACTGTGTGTCCTCTATGATAGGTCCATCCCAATTCTGTACCAATTCCTTGTACATCATGGTCCCATTACATCCTTGACAGTTGTATAGAGCCTCGCTCGTTACGAAGTAGTGAGAGTTTGATGATATGACACCTGGGTCGAGTTGAACATCGAACTGTTCTACTCCATCAGGGACGCTGCCCATCCAAATCATAGACATGTTTTCTTGGAATTCTGCACCTTGAACTCTCCATGCAGCTCTCCAAATGTGATATCTTTCTCCTTCAATACCAACTTGGTCGGACCAAGTGACTCTAGTCGTTAGATTGCCAATGAACTCGGCCTTCACGTTAGTTGGCTCCTTAATCCAATTCTCATCTGAATCTTCGTCAACATCATCACAGGAATTTGATGATATGTCGGTGTTGTATGCACCATATTGGTCTACGACGACAACACAATAGATGAAGTTACCAAATGTGTTGTATGGTACGTTGTAATAGAATACGAATGAACCATCATCATCGGTATCTGCTGCTTCCGCAACCGTTGCAATCAACTGAGCATACGGGTCATTGGTTGATGAGAAATATTCGCCATGCCTGTAAATCTTGTAGACTTCATTCTCCTCTGAGAATAGTCCGTCCCAAGCAATTGTGGTATATCCAGTACCGTTCTCAAGTGGGTTGAATAGAGCCTCAACGGTAGTCACGTCGTTAGGAGGAGTATTATCTTCAAGCAGTGAAGATGTCATAGCGTTACTTGACAGGAATCGTATGTCCTCGTAATCGCTACCGTTCTCAGTCCAATTTGGCAAGAGATAGGTCACTGAGTAGTAGACTTCTCTGTTGGTCTGAGGAGGGATATCCAAAACGTAATTTGTTGAGGTTGATGAGACAGTAGCAACCTTAGTGACATCAGGATTATTTGGAATGAACAAACTATCTGCATTTGCTCTGGTTATCTGGAAATTGGTTTGCCAAACATTGATCTGAAGAGCGTCTGGTCCTGTTTCAGGTAGAATCGGGTACAATGTATTGTAATTGATCCATTGTATGGTCGTCTGGCTTGCTCCGGGGTCAAATGTTGCTTGAACATTGAAAGGAGAACGGATTGGTGTCGTAATTTCTGTTACTGGTTCTAGTAAAGAACTCGCACCGAAATCAAGTGGTGATGTGATTGTGCCATTACCAAGTTCTGTTGTAATCGCATAATAGAATGTACCATTTGTTCCAGCTCCAACTTGGTAAGTTACCTCATGAGTACCCAATGCTTCTCCTCTGCAGTCGATGCTTTGAGAAATAGTTGCTTGGTCACAAGCGGTTACTGATGTCCATGGAGTTAGTGATTCGATATTTGCTGGGGTAATTTGAGCCGTGTGGCGATATATGTGATATGTCGCATCCCACAATTCGGAGTAAAGGTTGAAGTTACCTGCTGTATCTTCAATATTTCTCCAACTCACGGTTGTAGTCTCACTGACATTGTCAAATGAAACCGTGATATCTTGCGCCTGTAATTCATCCGGAATACCGATATCAGCGCTTACTGTGTTCAACATCGGAAGTGATGATACAAGCAATATGGAGAGGACGAAATAGGTCGTCCTGCGATTTCCTCCGTTCAGCATCCTGCCACCCATCACTTCTACGCTTTCTGTGATTCGGTTATGAGGATACCGCCGTAGGCGGTGTAAACCACGCTTAGTTTGCGCGTTTTCAGCACGTCCGGTAAGTGAACACTCATTCATCTGTATTCTCTTTGCCCTTCGGAGTAGATAGAGGCTTGGTTTTGTCTAGAGACTGCAAATCTGCCTTCGCTTTGAAAAATCTTACAACGAATGTGTAAATTCCGCCAAGTCCAGAAATTGCAATTATCAAAGAGATTGGATTGATTTCGATATTGTTCCACTCGCCCCATGAACCGTAATCCATGTAGGCCATAATCGCAGCACCAAGAAGTGCTGCGAAGGTGAGAACCATTCTGTCTGCACGACTAAATCCGCCGTAATTTCTGCTGCCTGCTACTGCCTGTGCTTGAGTGCCCAGATAGGAGCCAAACATTGCAAACATAGCAGCGGCCCAAGCCAATTCTGTATGACCAAACCAAACCATGTTGTATCCAAGGGCGAGAACCCAAACAACGTCGAGAACTCTGTCGAGGGTGTGGTCGAGATAATCTCCCCATCTCGTAACCTGGCCTGTTGCTCTTGCTAAGTTACCGTCTAGGCCATCTAAAGCCATTGCAGTAGCCATCAAAATTGCCGCTCCAACAAACATCAGTGCTCCTTCTTGACCCGTCCCTGCATTCATCATTAACCATGCAGAGGCTAGGCCGGTTGGAAGAGTCAGCCATGTGAGGGTTGCAGGATTAACACCCTCTAATTTCGACACAAGGGGTTCGCTCAACTGCTTGAACAAATTACGACCCTTTTCCAGTGCCATGGGCTAGGCTCGGCGTTTACCGTCTTTGTTACTTATGGTTCAGAAAGCCAATCTATTGCCATATCAGGAGTTGTAAAATGTGGGCAACCTGCAGAAATCCATGCCTCAACTTCAATTCCTTCGTAAATTGGCCTATCATCATCAAGGAGGTCGTTCCATGGCCCTCCTAGCATCTCCACCTCTACATTAGCGCGGATTTTACCGTCAGAATATCCTCTATCTGCAAGTCTCACTTTCAATTCACGAGGGTCACATCTAACGACAATTAGAGCATCGACTGGAATAAAGTGCGCAAGATGTCCATCAATTAGAGTTAGAGTCTCTGGGTTTCTCCAGATAGTCGATAACCTCTCGACATCGATTTCAGCTGCTCCATCTTTACCAATTTCACCAAGGCAGTTATTCTCCTCAGCATAATCCTTCATCGAAATGACGGGTAGTCCTAACTTAGAACACAATGTGGTTTTTCCACATCCAGGTGTGCCGATCACTCCAATTGAGCGCACCACCTGTTCTTCCATGTGATGTGCTGTAGTGGCCAAGTGTTAAACATCATGCCTCGATTAGAAGAATGAGATTCATGTTTGGCGCCGCTGACCCTGAGCAAGCAATCGCCCAACTTGAGGCGTATTACAGAGAAGGGCGAGGCGAGCGAGCAGAAGTGATGGCCTCGGCTTTAGTGGACCAGTTGATGGCTCAAAAGGATAGGGATGATGACACGCAAGGAATACTTGTGAAAGGTTTGAGAATCCTCGCTGGAGTTTTGAATAGTCGGCAAAAATACAAGCGTGCAAGAATTACAATTGGACTACTTCACAAACATCGAAACAAACACGGGAAAGCAATGGGCCACGATTTTGTTACTGCCGCTGCTGATTACCATCTCGCAGGTTTTATTCACGCAAATGCTGGAAAGAAGAGTGCTGCAAAGAAGGCTTTTTCCAAGTGTGAAAAACTGCAACCAGGACATCTGGCGGCTGCATTGGATGTTGCAGAGCAGTGTGGATACGTGAAAACATTAGCGAAATTATACCCCTTAGCAGGCCCAGTGATCAGCAGAAATGGCACATATATCTTGGAAATAGAAGGTAGGCCTGCTGCTGATGCAAGAAGAATTGGGGCGGTTTTAGGAGGCGAGGTACAGGCGGATATCGAGCGCCAAATATCTGCGATTATGGCTGGTGAACAGGCTGCGAACGCAAGACTGCAAGCCGCTGTTGATTCTCTTGTTCCAACGCATGATTACCATACATACAGTACAAATTGACTGTGTAATTGGTAGCGGGAGATGGATTTGAACCATCGATCTACGGGTTATGAGCCCGTCGGTCTAACCAAGCTAACCTATCCCGCTGTTATCCCGACGGCGACAGTCTCTATTCTTGAACCCACCGACCTAATTTTGGTTTGAAATAACGGGAGGTTTTTGGATAAGTACCATTTAGGGTTAACCGATGAAGGCGAATTTCCGTCTAATGGCCGTTACTCTGACTTTACTCAGCGCTAGCCTTGCTGGCTGCATTGGAGGAGATGACGAAGGTGATGGAGAATACTCTGGACCAATCAATTTGGTTGTATTTTACGACTCGACGTCTGGAATGGTGGAAACCTCAGAAAATAACGGACAGGCAGGACCAACAACAGGGGTTGAGCTGTCATTTGATTTTGCAGATACAACTTCTGATGATGGATCAATCACCAAGATCATTCTAGATCCTGATGATGGTTCTACGCCAATTGAAGCAGACCCATCCGATAATGCAGTGATATCATACACTTGGCTTACGCACGGAGTATTCGAAACAACTCTAACTGCAGAAGATGAAGAAGGCAACTCTCATAGTATGGAAGTCGTTGTCAGAATAGACATGCAGATTACATGGTCAGATTCACAGACTAGTTCTGCAACAATGACTTTTGATGCTACTCCTGATTGTGAGGATGAGGAACCATTAGCAGACAGAATTACGATTTCTTCCACCGTAAACAATCCAGGAAGTGGACCATTCTTTGGTGGTGGCAACTCAGATGTTACATGGTCACTAACTAATCCTGATGAAGAAGAGATTTCATCTAGTTCTGGAACAATACCAGACAATAGCGAAGAAACATGGGACTACACAACAAGGGACATAGCGATTGGATTCTGGACCCTGTCGGTTGAGGTTGCCGAGAACGGAGATGACGTAAATGTCAACAACGTTGTCAGTATTGTATATGCTGAAGGTTCTGAAGATCCGGTGAACCCTCGTACAGAGTGAAACTAAAGTGAAAGTAAACTGCAACCTTGCAGTCTTGCTTTTCTGATGCATGGGTTGAATAATCTCCACTTTCAGTGTTAGTTTGTGAGACCTTCTTTCTTTGATATACTAAGGCTAGTGAGTACGCATCATGGCAGCAAAGAGCAAGTCGAAGAAGCAGAAAGAAGAAGAGTCCCCTAACACAGAGGTTGTTACAATGGAGGAAGTAGAAGAGCCAGAGGTCAGCATCGAGGACCTCCCAGGTGTTGGTCCAGCAACAGCAGAAAAGCTCCGCGAAGCTGGTTTTGATGAACTACTAGCACTCGCAGTAATGAGTCCTCCTGACCTAGCAGAACAAGCAGAACTAGGTGAAGCCGTAGCAGGTAAGATCATTCAGGCTGCAAAGAAAATGGCAAACATTGGCGGATTCGTTTCAGGAACTGCACTTCTAGAGAGAAGGAGAGAAGTCCAAAAGTTGTCCAGCATGGTACAATCAATCGATGATTTGCTAGCAGGCGGATTTGAGACCCAATCCCTTGTAGAAGTATACGGAGAATTTGGTTCAGGAAAGACACAAATTGGTCACCAACTAGCAGTAAACTGCACAATGCCAATTGAGCAGGGTGGACTAGATGGAGACGTATTTTACATCGATACAGAAGATACATTCAGACCTGAGAGAATTACTCAGATGGCACGTGGACACGGCCTAGACCCAGAGGCTGTCCTAGAGAGAATTCACGTAGCACGTGCATACAACTCTGCACACCAAATGCTACTTGCAGAAGAAATCAAGAGAATGAGCAGAGGAATCAACGTCAAGATGATTATCGTCGATTCTCTAACCAGCCACTTCAGAGCTGAATTCGTTGGAAGAGGTATGCTCGCAAACCGCCAGCAAAAACTCAACAGACACCTGAAGGATCTGAAGCAGTTAGCTGATGTGAACAACGCTCTAGTCTTGGTCACCAACCAGGTTATGAGTAAGCCAGATGCAATGTGGGGAGATCCAACCAAGCCAATTGGTGGCCACGTACTAGCTCACGCATCAACATTCAGACTGTACTTGAGAAAGGCAAAGGGTGGAAGAAGAATCGCTCGCCTAGTCGACTCTCCAAACCTACCAGATGGAGAATGTGTATACCAAGTCTGTGAAGACGGTCTCCGTGACTGAATAAGGGTAAGATAATCGCCTTCTCACTCCTTTGGGGTGGCGGCACCTTCAAATTAGGTGCAAATAGGATGAGACGCTATGCGACACCTCATTGAGCGTGTACTCGAGCTTGCAGATGAAGAAGAAGGACCGTCAATTCGACCAACTAGTGTCGAAGAGATGGAGTCAAACGATGCTGAATTAAAGCGCCTTCTTGAGTCACTTCAGCCTAGAATACGAGTATATGGCGTGGGTGGAGCAGGATGCAATGCAGTAAGTCGCCTCCACGAGGAAGGATTGTTCGAAAACCGTTACGTTACAGGTCATGCAATCAATACCGATGCACAGGCTTTGCTGATGAGTCCACTTGAGAATAAAATTCTGATCGGTAGGACCGCGAGAGGAAGAGGAGCCGGTGGAGACCCTACGAAGGGAGAAGCCGCTGCTCTCGAGAGTGAGAACAGTCTGAGAAAAATCACAGATGACACACAATTGGCAATCATAACTGCAGGTATGGGAGGCGGTTCAGGTACCGGAGCAGCAGGTCATATCGCAAGACTTGCAAAGGAACAGGGTGCACTAACAGTTGCTGTAGTTACATATCCATTCAATTCGGAAGGAACTCTGAGAAAGCAGAATGCAGAATGGGGACTTGAAAGGCTAAGAGAATATTGTGACACTATCCTAGTGATTCCAAATGAAAGATTGTTAGAGATAGAAGGTGTCAGAGACCTACCAATCGCTAGCGCTTTCAGAGTTGGGGACGAGCTGTTGGTTAGAGCAATCACAGGAGTTACTGAATTGTTAACGACTGACGGAATGGTCAACCTTGACTTTGAAGATTTGAAGGCTGTCATTAACTCAGGTTCTGGCGTTGCCATGATAGGGCTAGGTGCAGCAAGTGGTCCAGGAAGAGCAGAAGCAGCTACTTTGGAAGCGTTGCATTCACCACTACTTGACTTAGATGTTTCAGATGCAAGAGGCGCTCTAATCAACGTTGTTGGAGGTTCAAGTTTGACATTGGGCGAAGCAGAAAAGTGCGCTCAACTAATTCAGAGCAAAGTTGGCGAAAATGCAAGAATAATTTGGGGAGCCGCAGTCGACGAGAGCCTCGGAGAGGACATTCGCGTGATGTTAGTATTGACTGGAGTTCGTTCCGAACAAATTCACGGTGCTAGCGAGAACAGACAACTACGTGCTCTCAAGTCGAGAAACATCGAGTTCGTCAACTAATCCTTAACTGCCATCACCGTCAAGGATAATACGGCAATTATGCCGATTGCTCCAACTGCTAATTGTCTAGATGAAATTGAATCCTCTGTAATTGGAGTGACTATTTCGCCCTCGTAATTTGGACCTGGAACTGCGTACGAATTTGAGTTCCATTCATCTCCGGATGCTGCTCCATTTCCATTTACAGCATTTCCGTAAGTGATGAAAGTAACCAACTCTGCATCTGATTCCGGTGCAGTCCAGATTAACTCCCAAGTACGTTGATTGTTGTTTGAAGAAGAGTGAGTATAACCCTCTTCTAATTCTTGGGCGTCACCTGTTATTTCACCGTGGGAAATCAATATTCTAAATCCACCTTGAGGGTCATTAGTCTCCAAACTTGATTCAATTGTGAGAGTCAAGTTATAACTCTGAGTTGAGTTATAGACGTCAGGTAGTCCCGACAAGTTCACTTTTGTCTCTTCTGAGTATGCTCCATGACAAACACATCCATTATCGCCAATATCTCCAACTCCTGTAGGGATTGCCTCGACTTGGCTCATGATTGCGAGCGAGAGAAGCAGCACAAGCAATCTTTTCATGAAACTCCTAAGTGGAGTTTGTAAATAATACAATCTACAATTAGTGGCGCAAATGTGGTTGCAATTCTTAGTGAAAATTGAGATGCACCAATACATGGTTTCAATAACTATGAGTAAATTTGTTATTTTTAGTGAGTAATGTGTTACCGTTTGAGACAACTGATTTACCACCTGAAGATGAGGAAGAAATCGACCCTTTTGCAGAACTTGAGATAGGCACAAAATCATCCTACAGTGGAGGCAATGATGCACTTTCTATGTTTGAAGAGGAGGATGATCCGCTTGCTGCATTTGCTGAAGATGATGATCCCCTATCTTCATTCGCAGAAGAAGACGAAAGTACAGTTGAAGAGACAGTGATTTCCTTTACTGATAAGGAGGTTCCCGAATTGAAAAATGGAGCTCCAGAATCTAATCCTTCGGAAGCGACCTACAAACTACTCCTAGAAACCGTGTGGGTGGATGACATACTCGACCCATCAGAGGTTGAGCTGTTAGCAAGGAAGCGTGGAGAACTTGGACTTAGTTTTGAGAGGCACCTCCAACTAGTGAGAGATATCATCGGAGGCTAACCGATGGCTCCTACCCCATTCGAGCACGGCCTAGCACTCGCTTGGTCAGATGGCGCACTATCAAGAGAAGGTGCGTTAATGCTTGAGGCTTTGCAAACTCAACTTGGTTTGAGTGACAAAGATAGAGCTGTGCAAGAACAGGAATGGTTGAATGACATCTCAAAGAACAAAAGAAGGTCTTTTGGAGATGGAGACCAAATCCTCAGAGAATGGTTAGAAGGACTTGGTGATAAGGAAAATCTGGGACAAAGTGCCCGTTCAATGGGAAAAGCTGCACTTGACGTAGGACTTTCAAAATCTGCTTGGAGAGATGCATTTACTTTCGCAAAAGGACTTGGTCTAGGAGAAGAACTTGCCAATGGAGTTTGGTTAGAAGAAGAGGCTGAACCATTGGATGGATGGCCTGCAGCACTCGACCCGCTTGCAATTATCCTAGGCTTGGTGTTGTCTGTACCAAAATCAATCCACCAAAAGGATGCTGAACTTTCTGAAGGGGATGCATTCGTGGTTATCGACCACCCTAATGCAAAACCAAGCTATCTGTCTTGGATGCCAGAACTTACCCCCGTCAAGCACGATAAATGTGGATGGGGTTGGAAAGGCGACCATTCCATATCAACACAAGCTCCAAAGAAAGATTTGGTTTTCTGCACTTCTGTGCTGTTAGCATGGGTAAGGAGATTCATCTCCATGAGGCACAAGCGTGGTGAAAAGGGGTTGGATGGTATTCCTGATGGTTTCCAAATTATGCCTTCTTCAATCGAATTAGAAATTGATGGAAAAAATCTGAAAATTTCAATGATCGTTGACTTGGGAGAATCCGGCTTAGTGCGTCCTTTTGCAACCGTAAATGTGGACGGAGTTGCAAAATTGAATCCTGCTCCAGAAGGTCTCGGGCAGAGTTGGGTAAGGATTCATGATGCTGTTGGAAATCTAGTTCTCAACGCTCTAGAAACACTACCTCTACAACTTTCACAAGCTGCAGGCTTGAATAATAATTTCAAGAACATCTCTCTAGAAGATGGCTGGATTACTCTTGACTTTGATGAATGACTACCTCAGAGGTAATCTTGCAGTCTTTTCTTAGACTGTTTGATACACTGCAATATTTTTCATGAGACTTGTGTACGACTCTTTCCACCAACTTCTGAGGTACGTTTCCTTCAACATGGTATACGAAGTGAATCGAAGTGAAATAGCGAGGAGATTCGTCATTACGAGTTGAATCCATGTCTACCCACACTCTGGAAAAATCTCTTTCCTTAAGGCCTATTACAACATCTACAATTGAACATGCACCTATCATCTGAAGTGCTAATTGCATTGGACTAGGTCCGTCCTCCCAGTTCATCTCTATTCGCTGACCTTTGGAGTTGATTCCAACCATGTTCTTGCCACCAGTCCATTCGACGGTTCCCTGCATAAATCGCCCAAATGTCGCTAAGGGAAGAAACCACCGTCGACCGCTGTGTTGATGAAGGGGGTCAAGTTGGCGTGTAACGAGCACCATGTCAGGCAGTCCAATCACAATGGAAAACGGAGTTTTAGTTGTACCAGATAATCCAATTGTTCACTATATTGAAGGCGATGGAATTGGAGTGGACATCACACCGGTAATGATAGAGGTTGTCGATGCTGCAGTTGAGAAAGCGTACTCTGGTAACAAGCAAATTACGTGGAGTGAAACCCTTGCAGGTGAAAAGGCATTCAATCACACAGGAGAATGGCTACCAGAAGCGACATTAGATGCAATGAAGACCGGGTTGGTCTCGATTAAGGGCCCACTAACTACACCTGTCGGTGGCGGAATTCGCTCTCTGAATGTCGCTCTTCGACAGAAGTTGGATCTATTCGCATGTGTGAGGCCTGTCCGATGGTATGAAGGAACACCATCACCAGTAAAGGCTCCCGGAGATGTCGACATGATCATCTTCAGAGAGAACAGCGAAGACGTTTACGCTGGTATTGAATGGGAAGCGGGTTCAGAAGGTGTTGCCAAGGTAATCGATTTCTTGGTCAATGAAATGGGCGTAGACAAAATCAGATTCCCGGATACTTCTGGAATCGGAATTAAGCCAATCAGTAAAGAGGGTACTGCAAGAATCGTTCGCGCTGCTATACAGTACGCAGTAGACAATGACAAGGACAGTGTCACACTTGTTCACAAAGGCAACATCATGAAGTTCACAGAGGGTGGCTTCAGAGATTGGGGATACCAACTAGCAAAAGATGAATTTGGTGCTACTGAACTTGATGGAGGGCCATGGTGCACCTTTGAAAATCCGAATACTGGAACCACAATCACAATCAAAGATGTAATCGCTGATGCTATGCTTCAACAAATTATCACAAGGCCAGCAGAGTATGGCGTATTGGCAACTATGAACTTGAACGGCGACTACATTTCTGATGCTCTAGCTGCACAGGTAGGTGGAATTGGAATTGCACCTGGTGCAAACATCAATTACGATACTGGAATCTCAATTTTCGAAGCAACCCACGGAACCGCTCCAAAGTATGCAGGACAAGACAAGGTAAACCCTGGTTCTCTAATCTTGTCTGCTGAAATGATGTTGCGCCACATGGGTTGGAGTGAAGCTGCTGACCTAATCGTTGGCGGAATGGAAGGAGCAATTTCGGCAAAAACCGTCACCTACGACTTTGAAAGGCTGATGGATGACGCAGAACTTCTATCTTGTTCTGCGTTTGGAAAAGCAATCATATCTCACATGTGAGATGGTATGTTTCCTTATCATAACGAGTGATTTTTTAAATGACGCCATTGATGATAGACCATTGATTTAGGTCTTCAAAAACTCTCATCTTAACCATGAGTTTAGGTCGCGGCTACTTGCTATGACTCCGAATCCAAATCTCTCTTCAATCGCTCTTGCAACTAGAGCGAAATCTGAATCCCTTGTAGCTATTAGAATACTACCAATTTCACCAAGCGGACGGTTTGCCATAGCCGTAGAGAGGCACATTAGTGACTGGTCTGCCTTTTCTGGATAGATGTCCTTGTCGTCAATCACTTCACGCATAGGCTCACCATGTAACCTCTTCATTGCCGTGATTTCATCATAAACTTCAGTGTGCTCTAACAAGAATGTCTTCAATCCTGCGCGAATGTCTACATCGTCAGCTTCGTCTTCAATGTGCAAATCTAATGGTTTCCAATTTGAGAATTCAGAGATTACCTCATTCGCTATTTCGAGTAGAGACTCCTCATTCAAGATTGAGTTCAATTCTTTACCAGACACAAGGGTTTCAGAAAATCTCTCTCTAATCCTCTCCACATCTGTTGCAATAGAAATCAATTCATTTTGAACAATCTTTGGTAGCCACAATTTGATGACTCCTTCTGCAGAGCGGTGTTTTAAGATTCGATGGAATCTTCCTTTACCACCTACGTCAAGAGAAGCTTCTGAATTAATTCCTAATCTCTCTGAAATTCTGTTCTGAAGTTCATCGACTAGGATATTAGTATCAATAATCACTAGAGGCGTTAATGCCAGGTTTCTAAGATACGACCTCTGCTTAACAGGGAGATTGTGTCTATGTGTTGCGAACAATCCCCTCTCTGCATCAGCGAGTCTCTTGATGTCTAGAACACCAAATTTACCGGAGTTTTGTGCCCTTTCTAGTAGCATCAAACCTTCAAGTGGTTTCTCTTCTGCTGCTGAAAGAGCGATTTCGTAAATTTCCTCTCCCGACGGGTCATGTAACATTGCTTGTGCATACCGGTTCTCAAAGGTATGACGGTTTCTTCGTCTCTCTCTTTGTAATGAATTCAATGCCGCTTTTACTCTGCCAGAGAATGGCTCTATTGGAAGGTGACGTGGGTGTGATCTAGGATAATTCCTCAGCATGTCTAATTCTTCTTCAGAATGTTTGACTCTCTCCACACTCTGGATATTGCCGAATTGGTCCTCCTGTTCAACCATTTCAGTTCGCTTTACGAAGTTTGTCAGCATCCTTGTCGCTTCGTCTGTATTGCGCTTATTTGCTGCGATATGGGAGACATTCAGGTATAGTTGGAATCTCTTTGTAAGTGCTGACTTGAGAGCAGGTTGGTTCTCTAGTAGTGAAACTGCCTCTGACCATTGCTCTGCATGTGCGAGGTGAATCAATGCTTTTCTATGGAGCAAAATCTTGTGTTCGTAATCGAATTCCTCGTGGTCACCTGCTTTCTTGTAATCTCTAGCAGCGTTCAGTTCGTCTTTGTTGCTAACGTGCATAGCGGCACGTGCGAGTGTATGCCACGGTGATTGCGGGTCGTTTTCTTGATACCAAGATACCAAATTAGTCAAACCGATATCGTGTTCCAAAACCAGATGCCTAACTGCCTGCATCATTGGCATGGCTGTTACATCACCTGAAAGTAGGCCATCGAGTAATTCGACAACACCTCTTGACTTACCTGTTTGCAATAGCCACGAAGCTCTGTTCAAACGCAATGTGTCGATAACAGCGCTGAACAACCTAGATTCAATATCTGATAAATCAGCCTCTGAAACACTCTTTGCGAGGGTATCAAGGACCTTAGAATCTGCTAAACCATCTCCTCCATCCTTCAGTGCCTGTTTGCAATTATTGAATGCCTTGATACCGTTTTTGTCTAAAGTGTCAACAACCCAATCGTCATCTGATTGGGCTGCTCCATCCAACATCAAAATGAGTCCTTTGCTAGCGGGTGAAAATGCACTTGGAACCTCTGCATTCTCTACTGTGGCCAGTGCATTTCGCCTTGCTCTCCGTATTGTTTCGAAGTCCCAACCTTTTAACTTAGCAGGCAGAAGATGTGCAACTAGAAGAGTAGCGTATGGGTGCTCAATGCACCTTTGATCATCCACAAGTAGGACTTCTGCAAGCCTCTTCAAGTCGAGATTTCTTGAAAACAAATCAATAGATGAATCAATACCGAGGGATGCTTCACTATCATGGAGTTTTCTTGCAGCGGCTGAGCGTAAATCGATTCCTAGACTGGTATCATTTACAATTGAAGACAGCCCCTCTTCAGCCAATATTTCTGTTTGCTCTACCAACCATTCTGTCGCATTCTGTCCAAGTTCTTTGACAAGTGGAATTAAGGTTGACATTTCTGCATCTGGCTCTACCTTCAGAGAAGTCAGCAACTCCAAGGCTAACTCCGAAGAACCTTCTCGGACTAGAGCAGCTAATCTCCACCAGGTGATGGTCTCTTTTTGCTGTGCAGTGAGTTCTAGGTCTAAACCTGATTGTAAATCGTCGCTGGAAAGTTCTGCTGCCTCATCTGGTAATAGAGCCCAAGCCTTAGTTTTGCGGACTAAGGATAATTCATCATCACCAGTAAGCGTTCTAGAGTTATTCCAGTCCTTACAGGTTCCATTTCTCAAATCCATCAAATCTGAGAATGCGTCTGCTAATTCTGCATCCGACTTTGTTAATTCTTTGAGTGAATCAGTTGCATCATTCCCTAAGTGTATGTGCAGTAAAACACTGATGATAGATGATTCACCTTCTAGGTTCTCAAGTCCTGCTATATCTCGAAGCCCTCTCTTTCCATTCAACTGAGCAATGGCTGTTCTGAGTGCCATCTTTACTTTCGCATCGGAGGAGGTAGCCTCGAATGTTGAGAGCGCATTTGCCAGTGATTTGCCATTTGAAGGGTCTATTCTCGCTATTTCAGTGTCAAACTTGTCCGCTTCTTGTTCCTTAACCTCAGATTGAGGGAAGGCAGCAAATTGTGCTAGAATTGGGGTTGCCTCAGCCATCTTTGACCAAACTGGATGAACACCTTGAGTTGTTGCATCTTCTCTTAATCCTTCAAGGATGCTGTCCCAACCTTCATCCCAATCGTCTGAAAACAGAGTCTTTCTTATTAGCAAAACCGCTAATCTGTAGGCTGTTGGTGAACCATCATCGATCAATACATCTTCTGCCTTTGGTAACCATTCTAGCGGTCCTGAATGTGATTTAGCACCCCTTCTACCTCTCTGAACTCTGCGGTTCCGCATCATGGGCGCAGAATTTCCTTCTTCTTCATCAGGAATCTGTACCTCATGAAGACAGATGAGAAGTAATGACTTCCATGGCTTATCTAGAGCCCTCCACTCTGCGGTTTTCGCAACCTTGGATTGTCGAGTTCTTGGAGGGAGGTGTTCTAACATGCCGGTTTTGAGACAAACGGCGAGGTTATTCTCTTGCAGCATTTTCACCCCTACGGGGTGAGGGCCTCAGTCGGACCTCTTTAGAGCCACCGGCTCTAATTTCTTCCAAACAACAATGAAAGAGAAGCCCTCCCAATGCAAATTAATGGGGGCTGCAGACACCGTCATCCTGCTACTGCATCCCATTACAGCTGCAGCAATTCTTGGTTGGATGTGGTGGCAGTATGGCTGGAAGAAAAAAAGTCGAGAATTGAAAGGCGTTAGCCGCCAGGAAGAACTAGAAAGACATGAAAAAGTAGGCGAAAGAATCCTACAAGCAGCCATAATTTCTGTGTTCATCGCATTCTTCGCTAGATATTACACCGGGCTTGGGTTATTACCTGGAAGCCTTCACGGATTCACAGGACCGCTCGGAATAATCTTGCTATGGATTATGGCAAGGTGGGGAAGAAATGCCAGGAAAGACAAGTTACAGAAAGCGAAACACGGCAGGGCTGCAGATCTTCTGATTGCTCTAATGGTATTCCATTCATTTCTCGGATTTTTGTACATCTTCGATGTTGTTTGATCCTGTTGAAGCGTGAGCGTCTTTATTCCCACCAAGCCAACTCGGGCTCCACCAATTCCACTTACCCATCAGTCGCATTGTTGAAGGTACGACTAATGCTCTAACTATTGTGGCATCTAGAAGAATTGCTAGTGCTAGACCAAAACCAATTTGTTTCAGAATCACAACAGATGATAGCCCAAACGCCATGAAAACTACGACCATAATTGCTGCCGCACCTGTAATCAATCTGCCAGTCTTCTGCAAGCCATTTGCTACAGCTTGTGTGTTATCTCCAGTTACTTCCCATTCTTCGTGAATTCTAGAAAGCATCAATACTTCGTAATCCATTGAAAGACCGAATACAATACAGAACATTATCACTGGATTTGTTGCTTCAATCGGTTGAGGTGTGAAGTTTAACAATTCAGCACCATTACCCCATTGGAATACGAAGACCAGCATTCCGAAGGAGGCTGAAATTGATAATATATTCATGACAATGGCTTTGATTGGGATGATTACACTCCTTACCTGGATGAAAATCAAGACAATCGTTGAAGTGAAGATGAAGACAATTGCGATTGGAAGATTCTCCACGATTGCATCCAAAACGTCGACGCTATATGCGGCAAAACCAGCAACAAGCAACTTACCTTCCTTGCCGATTACAAGATCATCAATCAGCTCTGAACGTTCTTCTCTTACATCATTGACAAAGTTACGACTATCTTCACCGGTGATGGGTCCATCCAGTGAAAATACGATGTAAGTAACGTTATCTGAAACGAATTGTTGTTTGATGTATTCTCTTGTTGCTACCTGTTCAGGGGTCAAATCCTCATTAGGAGTCTGCCAGTATGCTACTGCTTCAGACTCGGTCACGCCAGGATATGGCATTGCGTATCCAAAGGTTTCCAGAACCCTGTCATCTTCTAACTGACCTGCCATCCAGTTGTACATTGCACGAATATTCTGTTCTGCAAGTGGGTCCTCACCATCAAAATCGACTACCACCATGGCAGAGTTTACTGCACCCTCAGGCCACTTTTCGTCCATGTGCTCGAAGCCCACTCTTGTTTCGTCATCAGGAGGTAGTGCATCTCTAGATGCAATGGAGAAATCCGCCTGTAAGAAGGGCAATCCAGCACCGAGCAAAATAATCAATGTTGGAATCAATACAGCCCACGGTCTGTCCATCACGGTTTTAGCAATCTTAGACCAAATTCCGTCTCCATCATCGTTGTCGGTGCTAAAAGCAAACGGAATTTTGTACTTGAATAGCCTATGTCCAAGCATTGCCAGAACTGCTGGTAAAACAATAATCGAGAATATCATCGCAACCGAAACGGCCAATGTGCCACCAATACCCAGACTTGGGAGACCTGTGTTTTCGAAGAATAACATGCCCATTAATCCGATTGCAACGGTTACTCCACTGAAGAATACCGCCTTACCAGCGGTTGCTACAGTCATTGCGGTTGAGATTCTCATATCTCTACCACGATTGAGTTCTTCTCTGAATCGATTAACCATGAATAAAGAGTAGTCTACGGAGACTCCAATTCCAATCAGTGTGATGATGTTCAAAGCGTATTGAGTTACGTCGGTTGTGTTTGACAACCAAATCGTAATTCCCATCGCAGCTAATACTGTCAGAACCGCAACGCCTAGCGGCAGGAGTGCTGCGATTAGTGTACCGAATACAATTCCTAGAATTATCAAAGTCAAAGGTCCAGAAACCAGTTCTGCTTTGATTAAATCATCCTGAATTCTTGTATCGAATGTTACGTCTATTGCAACATTCCCTGTGCGCCATGACTCAAAGTCCGAATCGATTTCAATCGACTCGTAGTTGTCGGCATAGAGTGATTTTGCTTCTTTCCTGTCTAGGCTTATGGTCACTCGATTTTTTGCCCAGAATCCTTCTTCGTCTTCGTAAACAAACTCATCCCGCTCATCGCCTGTTTGGTTCCATGAATACTCTATTTCCACTTCGTCCATCTTTGCAAAAACCGACAAAGCCTCTGTTACTTCTTTTCTCCATTCCTCATCTGAATCATTCAATGAGTCGTGATAAACCAGGAATATGAAGCCTTCAACATCTTCCTCTTCCCCAAAGAATGCATCCTCCAACTTATCTCCCGCTTCGATTGACTCAAGGTCACCTTCTCCCCAAGATTCCGCCCAATTTGGGCCCATAATCATCAGCGATGACATCAAGAAACAAGATAGAAGACCTGTAATGAAAACAGCCTTCCTATTGTCATAGGTGAAAAGCCCTAATTTGTAGAATGCTCTATCCTTAAGCATATCAGGGTCAGTAATGCTTTCCATGCCCCTTCGCTCAAAATGTAGTATATGAAGGGATGTATGGGCTCCCTTGCATCATTATTAAATGCTAAAAAAATTAGGACAAAGTATGGATATGATACAAACTGAATCTGTTTCATATCCAAAAAATAGGTGGTACATCCTTGCAATATTGAACCTCGGTTTGATTATTGTAATGCTGAATAACCTTACATTGAATGTTGCCCTTCCTGAATTGTCAACCGATCTTAATGCTGACAATTCTGAACTTCAGTGGATAATGGACTCCTACGTGCTTGTATTCGGTGGGACCCTACTTTTGATGGGAGCTTTAGGAGACCGATTTGGGAGAAAAGGAACCCTCCATACTGGTCTGGTAATCATAGGAATTTTTTCAGCCTGGACAGCGTTTTTTGCTGAAACTTCGAATCAAGTTATTTTTGCAAGAGCTGGTATGGGTTTAGGTGCGGCTTTGGTTATGCCTTCAACACTTTCTGTAGTGTTAGTAGTATTCCCTGAAAATGAGAGAGGTAAAGCAATTGGAATTTGGGCAGCAATGGCTGGAATAGGAGGCCCTATCGGTATTTTAGTGGGAGGATGGGCTGTAGAAAATTATGATTGGCAGATGGTGTTCTTGATCAATGTTCCATTTATTGTTGTAGCACTAATTTCAGGATTTTTCATCATTCCCAAGTCTAAAGACGAAACCGGGAGACCATTAGACATAATTGGCGCCATCCTATCTGTGATATCTTTAGGGTTCTTATTGTATGCAATCATAGAAGGTCCGAACTTTGGATGGGTAAGTTCCGAGGTATTGTTGTCGCTATTCATCGCCATAATTTCTGGGTCTGTCTTCCTATATTGGGAGAATAGAATAGAACATCCTCTGTTACCCTTGGAATTCTTCAGGGGGAAAAGATTCACAATCGGATTAATTGCGATTTCATTTACGATGTTCGTAATGTTATCATTCATATTCATGCAAATGCTACATTTCCAGTTGGTTAGAGAAATGTCTCCTTTCACTGCTGCATTGAAAGCCCTTCCACTACCTGTAGCGCTATTACCGGCTGCAACAAATAGTGACAAACTGGTCGAAAAGTTTGGCAGACCAAACGTAATCTCAACAGGAATTTTACTTATTGCAAGTGGCTTGCTATTGTTTTCTTTGATTGAGATTGATACCAATTATTGGTATATTGCTACGACTTTTGTCCTAATTGGAGGGGGTATGGGTCTAACGATGGCGCCGTCTACAACCGCAGTAATGGATTCAGTTCCTGAATCAAAAGCAGGGGTTGGAAGTGCAACTAACGATGCGAGCAGAGAGGTTGGTGGAGCACTAGGAATTGCTGTTGGTGGAAGCGTTCTAAACCAAATTTATCAGAGTTCTATCAAAATTCCTGACTCCGCATTGGGTGATTCAGACACAATTGAAAGTTCATTCCCGTCTGCAATAAATGTCGGTAAACAAATGATTGCAGACGGAAATATGGAAGGTTCAGAATTAATTGCAAGTGCCAAGGAAGCATTCCTTGAGGGAATGATTGCTGCTTGCTTGGTTGCTGCATGTGTTGCGATTATCGCTGCAATTATCGTAAAGTGGAAATTACCAAATGATGATGTTCTCAGCGATGAGAATTGATTATCGCTTCATTTCCGTATCGCGCTTTGACCATTTTTCAATCCATTTTTCTAGGTTTGATTCCTTATCTCCCTGGATTAAATTCCTCTTTGAACCGTCCGAAGGTTGTATTCTACAACCACAAGCGTTTGCATGGCCTCCTCCGGTTTCATCGAGAAGAGTTGCCAGAATAGACAAGTCGTATGGATTGTCTTCTCCTCTGAATGAATTAGCATAGAATGATGCCCCCAATGCTGGCCGGTTAACATCCTCAATGCTACCATCCATGTATCCATGAATAACACAGCAAGCAATCGCATCACTGCCAGCTAAAGCAGTTACGAGATATCCATTACTGCGATGCCCTGTTTCACTCAAATCACAAATCGCTAATCCATCGATTATTTTGGTACGGTTGCGAACTATCTTTGCCATGATTTCTCTTTCTTGCTTGAGGTCGTCAAGGCGAG